>CAYOXR010000439.1:0-2866 GCA_964407955.1 uncultured bacterium
CGCCGCACGTGGCCAGGGCCGCCAGTGCGGAGACGGCGGCGAGCGCCATGTAGCGACGCACGCCGAGCACCGCCGCGTAGACCCAGATCGGCAGGGCCAGCGCCAGCCACGGCAGCGCCCCGGACAGCACCAGCCCGGCAAGCGCTCCGAGCAGCACGCCGTGTCCGCGGGCGCGCGGCGGCCGAGCTCGCCGCGGAAGCGGCAGCGGGTAGAGGTGGCCGAGCGTGACGCCGAGGGCAGCGAGCGGCGCCACCGGCAACGCGGCCACCGCCACCACCCCCTTCAGGACATCGAGCAGGAAGGCCGACAGCGCCACCGGCGCCCCCACCAGACGGTAGACGTTCTCGACGCCGATCAGGTGTGGGTTGACCTCCCCCGGCTCCGCGCCCGCGGCCCAGCGCACCAGGGCCGAGCCCAACGGCAGTGACCCGATGAGCCAGGCCGCCAGTATGGAGATCGCCAGCCATGCCGTCGCTGCCATGCGTTTCCCATTCTAGGCCGGGACGCCCACGCCGCGTGGGCGGACGCTCGAGGCGCCGCCCCGGGATACGAGGCCGGCGCCGCGGCGCGCACCGTAGAATGGCCGGCGTGGAGAGCCGCACCCCACCCCACAGCATCGAGGCCGAGCAGAGCGTGCTGGGCAGCATCCTGCTCGACAACGAGACCTACGCCGCGCTGGAGGGGATGCTGGTGGCCGACCACTTCTACAAGGAGGCCCACCGGAAGATCTTCCGCGCCATCGAACGCCTGTTCAAGCGCGGCGAGCCCATGGACCTGGTCACCCTGACCGAGGACCTGCGCCAGTCCGGCGAGCTCGAGAGTGTGGGCAGCGTGCCCTACCTCATCGGCCTCGCCGACAGCGTGCCGACCGCGGCCTATGCCGACAGCTACGCACGCATCGTGCTCGAGAAGGCCACGCTGCGCGAGCTGATCGGCGCCAGCGGCCGCATCATGCAGCTCGCCTACGATCAGGCCGGACCGCTCGACGAGGTGCTCGACCAGGCCGAGCAGCACATCTTCGACCTGGCCACGAAGAAGCGGCGCAGCCACTTCGAGGGTATGACCTCGCTCGTCACGGAGACCTTCGCGCACATCAACGAGCTGTTCGCCAACCCGGATCCGGTGTCGGGCATGCCGACCGGCTTCAAGGAGCTCGACAGCCTCACCGCGGGGCTCCAGCCCTCCAGCCTCAACGTGCTGGCCGCCAGACCGTCGATGGGCAAGACGTCGCTGGCGTTGAGCATCGGACTCAACGCCGCGCTGCGCGAGAGCGCCGCTGTCGGCGTCTTCTCGCTGGAGATGTCGGCGGTGCAGCTGGTGACGCGCATGCTGTGCTCCGAAGCGCGCGTCGACATGAGCCGGGTGCGCAACGGCCAGCTCTCCGATCGCGACTTCCAGCGCCTCGCCGACACCGCCGGGCGCATGTCGGAAGCCAACATCTTCATCGACGACAACCCCGACCTGACGGTGATGGAGCTGCGCTCGCGCGCGCGTCGCCTCACGGCCGAGCACGACCTCGGCCTGCTGATCGTCGACTACTTGCAGCTGATGTCGGCGGGCACGCGCAGCACCAGCGAGAACCGGCAGCAGGAGATCTCTGCCATCTCGCGCGGACTCAAGGCGCTGGCGCGGGAGCTGGACATCCCGGTGCTGGTGCTCTCCCAGCTCTCGCGTGCGGTGGAGAGCCGACCCAACAAGCGGCCGATGCTCTCGGACCTGCGCGAGAGCGGCGCTATCGAGCAGGACGCCGATCTCGTCATGTTCATCTACCGCGACGAGTACTACGATCCGCAGACGGAGAAGCACGGCATCGCCGAGATCATCATCGGCAAGCAGCGCAACGGTCCGACCGGCACCCTCGAGCTTCAGTTCCACAATGCCCACGTGCGCTTCAACGACCTGGCCCGCACGGCCCCGTGAGCCGCCCGGCACCGGCCGGGCGCCCCGACCCGGCCGCGTTCGATGAACGCCGAACGGGGTGGCGGTTTACTCGGCGCTCACCCGCCGGGAGGTAGACTGGCGCATGGGGCGCTTTCCGCTTCGTGGCTTCCTGGTGGCCGTCGGCGTCATCGCGCTGGTGGTGTTCGTCGCGACGCAATCGAGCAGTCGGAACCGCAACGAGATCAAGAGCTACTCGGCGTTCCAGCAGCAGCTCGACAACGGCCAGGTCGCCAGCATCCGCGTCCGCAACACCGAGCTCCAGGTCACCCCCAAGAGCGGTAGCCCCTACGTCACCTACTTGCCCACGCCCCCGACCGACCTGAGCCGCTTCACGAGCCGCGGCGTCGACGTGGAGGCGGTGCCGCCCGGCACGAACTGGGGCACGGTGCTCGGCTACGCCATCCCGATCCTGTTGATGGTGGGACTGCTGATCTACCTGATGCGCGGCGCGCGCGGCGGCGGTGACGGCGCCATGTCGTTCGGCAAGAGCCGCGCCCGGCTCGTCAGCGAGGACAACACCAACGTGTTGTTCCGCGATGTGGCGGGCGTCGAGGAGGCCAAGAGCGACCTTACCGAGGTGGTGGAGTTCCTCAAGAACCCGGCCAAGTTCCACTCGCTCGGTGCACGCATCCCGCACGGCGTGCTCATGGTCGGCCCGCCCGGATCCGGCAAGACGCACCTCGCCAAGGCGGTCGCCGGCGAGGCGAAGGTGCCGTTCTTCTCCATCAGTGGCTCCGACTTCGTGGAGATGTTCGTTGGCGTCGGCGCCGCACGCGTGCGCGACCTCTTCGAGACGGCCAAGAAGAACGCGCCCTGCATCGTCTTCATCGACGAGATCGACGCGGTCGGACGGCGCCGCGGGCTGTCGGTCAACGGCGGCAACGACGAGCGCGAGCAGACGCTCAACGCGCTGCTGGTCGAGATG
>CAYOXR010000440.1:0-1786 GCA_964407955.1 uncultured bacterium
TCGCCGTGCATGTAGCCGATCGAGTAGATGTGGATGAGGAGGCCGACGCCGGTGATGATCAGCATCATCGTGACGCTCAGGCGATCGATCATGAAGCCGGCGTCGACGTGCAGGGTACCGGCCGTGAAGTACCGCCACAGCGTCACCTGCACGCCGCCGTGCATGCCTTGCAGGCCGATGAAGGCCAGTACCGACAGCACGAAGCCGCCGGCCACCATGAGGCTCGCGATGACGCCCGGCGCGGGCTCCTTGAGCGAGCGACCGAAGAATGCGTTGATCAGCGAGCCGACAAGCGCCAGCAAGGGTGCCAGCGCCGCCCACTGGACGACGGAAGTCATGACCTCACCTCGGACAGCTCATCGACGTCGGTGCTCACGCGGTTGCGGAAGATGGCAACCAGGATGCCCAGCCCGACCGCCACCTCGGCGGCGGCGATGGCGAGGATGATGAACACGGCCGCCTGCCCGGAGAGCGCCTGCTCCACCCCGGTGGCGCTCCACTGACGTGCGTACGCCACGATGGCGAGGTTGGCGGCGTTGAGCATCAGCTCCACCGAGAGGAACACCATGATGGCGCTGCGGCGCGTGAGCACCCCCATCGCGCCGATGGTGAGCAGTAGCGCGCTGAGCGCGACGTAGTAGGGAGTGGGGACCATCACGCGCCTCCCGCCATAGCCGGCCTAGCCATGACTGAGCTCCCGCGTATCGGAGGCGCCTTCCGAGCGTGCCCCCGAGGCGTCGCCGCGGCTGCCGCGCTGCGCCAGGCTGACCGCCCCCACGATGCCGGCGAGGAGCAGCACCCCCACGAGCTGGAAGGCGAGGACGTAGTGGCTGAACAGCAAGGTGCCGACCTGCTCGGCCGAGCCGCCCTGCAACGCCGAGACCCGGGCCGCGGCCGGCAACGGCGCACGGTCGACGAAGGCGGTGACGGCGATGCCCGCCGCCACCAGCAACGCGGTCGCGAACGCCAGCGGCGGCAGCCACCGCAGATGGGGCGGCGGCGCCTGCCCCTCGACGTTGAGCAGCATGATCACGAACAGGAACAGCACCATGATGGCGCCGGCGTACACGATCACCTGGATGACTGCCAGGAAGTGCGCCTGCAGCGTCACGTAGGTGACGGCCAGCGCCAGCAGCGTCACCACCAGCGAGAGCGCCGCATGGACGGGTTGTCTGAGGGTCACCACGCCGACCGCGCCGGCGAGCATGACCACGGCCAGGACGATGAAGCCGATCATGTCAGCGGCCCCTCGTCGAGATTGCCGCCATCGCACGCGCCGCCCATGTCAGTGATCCACGCCTTCGAGCTCTGGCCTCGGGCCCGCCTGGAGCCCCAGGCGCACCTCCTTGCCCTTGCGTTCGGCCTCGCGGCGCTGCCACTTGCTTCCCGTGGTGCCGACCAGCATGTCCTGCTTGCCGTAGACGAAGTCCTGGTAACGGAAGTCGGCGAGCTCGAACTCGTGCCCGAGCACCACCGCCCCGGTCGGGCAGGCCTCCTCGCAGAAGCCGCAGAAGATACAGCGCAGCATGTTGATCTCGTAGATCTTGGCGTAGCGCTCGCCGGCCGAGGTGGGGTCGTTCGGGTCGTTCTCCGCGGCCTCGACGTAGATGGCGTAGGCCGGGCAGGCGGCGGCGCAAAGGCTGCAACCGATACACTTCTCCAGGCCCGTGTCGGGATGCCGCAGGAGGTGGTGTCGGCCCCGGAAGCGCGGCTTCACCTGCGCCGGCTGCTCCGGGTACCGGACCGTCACGGGGCGTTTGAACAGGTGCCCGAGCGTGACGCCCAT
>CAYOXR010000441.1:0-2797 GCA_964407955.1 uncultured bacterium
CCGGCCCGCCAGACGGGCGCGGTGGCCGCCGCCGGCCAGCGCGGCGGCGAGCGGCCGCAACGCCTGCAGGCGCAACGGGAGCGCCAGCAGCTCCAGGGCCGGCGTGCCGGCGGGGTTGCCGACGGCCTCGTTCGCCAGCTCCAGCGCCAACGGATCGAGCGCGCCGGCCTGCGCCATGCCGTAGTGCCCCACCCGCCAGCGCGGCCTCCCCTGCACCGTCGCGGCCGGCGGCCACGCCTCGAGGACCTCGACGGCCGGCGCCGCCGCCGGATCGCCGAGAGGAGCGGCCGGCCCCTGCTCGCGCGCCGCCTTCGCGCCCGTCTTCTTCGCGCTCCGGGCCTTGGCGCTCGGGGTCCGCCCGGCCCCCGCGCCGCCGCTCGAGCCGGGCTCGCCGCTGCCGTCGGGCACGAATCGGACCTCGTCACCCGGCGCCCAGCTCGTGGGCGGCCAGGCGTCCGCGTCGAACAGGTTCTCGTCGGTGCGACCGAGGATCCACCAGCCGCCGGGGCTGGCGCTCGGGTAGATCCCGGCGTGCTCGCCGGCGATAGCCACGGAGCCGGCTTCCACCCGCTTGAGCGGGGTGTCGCGCCGGGGGGTGGTCAGCTCCGGCGGCAGCCCCAGCAGGTAGGGGAACCCCGGCGTGAAGCCCAGGAACGCCACGCTGTAGACGGCGCCCGCGTGCAGCGCCACGATGCGCTCCCAGGGGAGGCCGAGGCGGGCCTCCAGCTCGGCGGCGTCGGCGCCCTCGCCGTAGCGCACCCGCACCTCCCGGCTGGCGTGCGGGCCGCCGCTTGCGCCGGCCTCCACGCGCGACTCCGCGTCCCGTATCCAGCGCTCGAGCCGGCGACGGCCGGCACCCGGCCGGAACTCCACCAGCAGGTTGGTGTAACCGGGCACGACGTCGCGGACCGCCTCCGGAGCGCTGGCCAACAGCGCGCTCTGGAGTGCGCCGATGGCGAGCGCCGTCTCCGGCGACGGCGTGTCGGCGACCTCCAGGTACCAGGCGGCCGGACCGGCCTCGCGGAGCCTCACGCGTCAGGATCGTCGTCGGCGCGCGCTCGCCGCGGCCGCGGCCGGGCGTCGCGGTCGGGGCTGGCGACCGTCACGCCGGCCGACTCCAGCGCCTCGCGCACGCTCCGGGCCAGCGTCAGCGCCGACGGGTTGTCGCCGTGGATGCACAAGGTGTCGACCTCGAGCTGGAGCTCGCTGCCGTCGTTGGCCCGCACCCGGCCCTCGCACGCCAGCGCCAGCGCCTGGGCGACCACGCGCTCGGGGTCGCTGTGGACCGCGCCGGGGGTGCCGCGGGGCGCCAGCGTGCCGTCCGGCAGGTAGGCGCGGTCGAGGAAGCCTTCGCGCAGCACGCTCACCCCGGCCGCGACCAGGGCGCGCTCGGCGGCCGAGCCCGCGAGCACCGTCAGCGGCAGCGCCACGTCGAGCTCGCCGACGGCCTCGGCCACCGCCAGCGCGAGCTCCGGGTCGGTCGTCATGGTGTTGTACAGCGCGCCGTGCGGCTTGACGTGGGCCAGCGGGACGCCTTCGGCGGTGGCGATCGCCGCCAGCGCACCCAGCTGGTACAGCACGTCGTCGCGCACCACGTCCGAGGGTAGTTGCATGGGCACGCGCCCGAAGCCCCGCAGGTCGAAGTAGCCGGGGTGGGCGCCGACCGCCGCCCCCGCGTCGCGGGCGGCGACGACGGTGGCGCGCATCACGCTGGGATCACCGGCATGGAAGCCGCACGCCACGTTGGCCGAGCTGATCACCCGGAGCAGCGCGGCGTCCTCGCCCAGCCGCCAGCGTCCGAACGACTCCCCCAGGTCGCTGTTGAGGTCGATGCGCATGGCCTTCATGGTACCGGAGCGGCGGCCGCGCGGGGGCGCCATGGGCGCGTGCCGGGTGAGGCCCGGCCGCGGCCCGCGCCGCGGCGTTTGTCGGGCAGGGAGCCGCACCCCGGCGGGCGGCCTGCGTACCATGGGGCCGGCGTGAACGACGTGCGGTTGGGTCCGCTGGTCCTGAGCGGGCCGCGCTTCGGCGTGGCCATCGCCATCGTGGCGCTGCTGGTGGTGGCCGAGGTGCTCAACCGCCGCGGCCGCCACGGCGTGGCGCCCGTTGCCTGGAACGCGGTCGTGATCGGCTTGGTGGCGGCCCGCCTGGGCTACGTGGCGCTCCACCTCGGCAGCTACCTGCAGGCGCCTTTGAGCGTGCTCTACGTCTGGCAGGGCGGCTTCCAGCTGGTCATCGGCGCCGTGGCCGGGACGGCCTACGCGGTGATCGCGTTGCACGCCCGGCCGGCGCTGCTGGCCGGAGCGTTGCTGGCCGGGGCCGCGGGGGTCGCGGTGTGGGGCGGCTGGGAGCTGGCGGCCGGGCCCCCGCCGGCGCCGAAGGCGAGTTTGATGACGGCGCAGCTCGTGGGTCTGGACGGTGCACACAGCGACGTGGCCGCCTTCGTCGGCAAGCCGCTGGTGGTGAACCTGTGGGCCACGTGGTGCGCGCCGTGCCAGCGCGAGCTGCCCATGCTCGCCGGCGTCGCCCGCAGCACGCCCGGCGTGACCTTCGTGTACGTGTCGCAAGGGGAGCCGGAGGCGCGCGTGAAGCGTTACCTCCAGACGCACGACCTTCGGTTGAGCCACGTCTTCTTGGACGCCGGCAGCCGGCTGTCGACGGCGGTCGCCACCAAGGGGCTGCCCACCACGCTGTTCATCGACGCCAGGGGCAAGCTGGTCGGCCGCTGGCTGGGTGAGCTCTCCAAGCCACGTCTGGAGGACGAACTCCGCAGGATCGCGCCGGCCGGCGCCGCCCC
>CAYOXR010000442.1:0-3323 GCA_964407955.1 uncultured bacterium
AGATGGTGATGCCTGGGGATAATGTGGAGTTGGGTGTGGAGTTGATTAAGCCGATTGCGAT
Source organism: uncultured bacterium (assembly GCA_964407955.1). Classification (GTDB taxonomy): domain Bacteria; phylum Deinococcota; class Deinococci; order Deinococcales; family Trueperaceae; genus JASBRS01. The sequence continues at coordinate 62 of CAYOXR010000442.1, forward strand.
GGAGGAGGGGTTGCGGTTTGCGATTCGTGAGGGGGGTCGGACGGTCGGTGCGGGTGTCGTCACGGCCGTGACCAAGTAGCGCCGTCGAGGCGACCTCCAGAGATGGGCGGTGCCGCGTCGCCACGCGGCGGCCCCGTCTCTGCTATGCTCTTTCGATTGGGAGACGACCATGGCCAGTGACGTCCGCATCAAGTTGCTGCTCGAGTGCACCGAGTGCAAGCGCCGCAACTACACCACCCACAAGAACCGGCGCAACAGCCAGGGCAAGCTCGAGCTCAAGAAGTACTGCCCCTGGGAGCGCAGGCACACGGTGCATCGCGAGGTGAAGGTCTAGGCCGAAGCCATGTTCAAGGGGTTCGTCAACTATCTGCGAAACTCGCGCGCCGAGCTCGGCCGCGTCACCTGGCCCACCCGCAAGGAAGTGTTCCAGGCGACCGAGGCGACGTTGCTGTTCGTGCTGCTGACCGCGCTGTTCCTGCTCATCGCGGACTCCACGCTGGGCAACCTCATTGGCCTCATCACCTGAGGCCGACGCCCCGCCCCGGCGCCGCGGTCGCGCCCGCCCCGCCGGAGGCACTCGAGACGAGGACTGACCCGAATGAGCATCGAGTGGTACGCGGTCCACACCTATGTGGGCCACGAGGAAAAGGTCAAGGAGAACGTGCTGAGCCGGGCCAAGTCGCTCGGGATCGCCGACCGCATCTATCAAGTGGTCGTGCCGACCGAGGAGACCGTGGAACACGCGGGTGGCGGCAAGAAAGAGGTGGTCCGTCGCAAGCTCTTTCCCGGCTATATCTTCGTACAGATGGATCTCGGCGATAACCCCGACGAGCCCAACGAGGCGTGGGAGGTGGTGCGCTACACGCCCGGCGTGACCGGCTTCGTGGGGACGGCGACGCGGGCGGTGCCGCTGTCGCCGGAGGAGGAGCAGCGCATGCTCGGGACGCTGGGCATCACCGGTTCCCGGGAGGCGCCCAAGGTCAAGATCACCTTCAACGTCGGCGACATGGTCCAGGTTACGGCCGGGCCCTTCGCCGACTTCACCGGTGTCGTGTCGGAGGTCAACCCCGAACGCGGCAAGGTCAAGGTCCTCGTCTCGATCTTCGGTCGCGAGACCCCGGTCGAGCTGGACTACTCACAGGTCGTCCGGGCGTGAGCGGGCAGCATCGGCTCGCGTCCTCGACGGAGCGCTTGGACCCCGGCACGGGCCACGGAGCCGGGGGAGCTTAAGGAGGAACCATGGCCAAGAAGATCGCGGGCGTCGTCAAGCTCCAGCTGCCCGCCGGAGGCGCCACGCCGGCGCCGCCGGTGGGGCCTGCGCTCGGGCAGTACGGGGCCAACATCATGCAGTTCGTGAAGGAATACAACGCCGCCACGGCCTCGCAGGCCGGCGCGGTGATCCCGGTGGAGATCACCATCTTCGCCGACCGCTCGTTCACCTTCATCACCAAGACGCCGCCGGCGAGCTACTTGATCAAGAAGGCGGCCGGCATCGAGTCCGGCTCGGGCGAGCCGCACAAGGTGAAGGTCGGATCGATCACCTGGAAGCAGTGCCTCGAGCTCGGGGAACAGAAGATGGTCGACCTGAACGCCGGCAGCCCGGAGGCTGCCGCGCGCATCATCGCAGGCACGGCGCGCTCGATGGGGGTCACCGTGGAAGGAGCGCCGACGGATGGCTAGGCGCGGCAAGCGCTACCGCGAGCTGGAGAAGCGTGTCGATCGCGGCCAGCTCTACGCCCCCGATCAGGCGGCCGCGCTGGTGAAGGAGCTGGCGACGGCCAAGTTCGACGAGACCGTGGAGGCGCACTTCCGCCTCGGCGTCGACCCTCGCAAGTCGGACCAGACCGTGCGCGGCACGGTGGCGCTGCCCCACGGCACCGGCAAGTCCGTGCGCGTGGTGGCCATCGCGCAGGCGGAGAAGGCCAGCGAGGCCGAGGCCGCCGGCGCCGATCAGGTGGGGGCCGCCGAGATGATCGAGCGCATCGCGGGCGGCTGGCTGGAGTTCGATGCCGTGGTGGCCACCCCGGACATGATGGCCCAGGTAGGCAGCAAGCTCGGCCGCGTGCTCGGGCCGCGCGGGCTGCTACCCAACCCCAAGGCGGGAACGGTGGGCGCCGACATCGGCACCATCGTTCGCGCCCTCAAGGCCGGCCAGATCGAGTTTCGTGCCGACAAGACGGGGGTGGTCCACGCCCCCATCGGCAAGGCCAGCTTCGACGCCGACAAGCTCGCCGAGAACCTGGCGGCGCTGAAGTCGGCGCTCGAGGCCGCGAAGCCGGACGCGGCGCGCGGGCAATACGTGCGCACCGTTCACCTCAGCTCCACCATGGGCCCGAGCGTGCGGGTGGCGCTCTAGGCACGCGCGGTGGATCAGGCATCCCGGTGCGTGGCGGTTGCGATGCACCTCTGGCGTTGGAGACAGCAGGGGCCTGCCAGGCTTAAAGATCCTGCCGAGGCGTCAACTGGTTGCCGATCGGGTGGGCTCCGCACTGCGGAGCAGCCGCCCGGCCGCGACCACGCTGCGCTTCGCGGCACGCGCTCGATCGGCGCCCCAGTGGTGCGCGAGCGCACGTTCTAGGCAAGAGAGAGGGTCGTATGGCCAACCCAAGGAACGAGGCATCGGTCCGCGAGCTGCATTCGCTGCTCGACGATGCCAAGACGTTCTTCCTGGTGGACTACCAGGGGCTTTCCGCGGGCGAGCTCGGCCGCCTGCGCGCCGCCGTGAAAGGCGTCGGCGGGCGCATCCTGGTCGCCAAGAACACCCTGATCGACGTCGTGCTCAAGGAGCAAGGCGTCGAGGGGTTGTCTGGCACGCTCGTGGGTCCGACCGCGCTGGTGCTGGTCGGCGAGGATCCGGTGGCGCCCCTCAAGGCGATCGCCGATTTCGCCAAGGATCATCCCAAGAGCCTCCCCGTCGGCAAGGGCGGGGTGCTGCAAGGCGGGGTGGTGGGCGTCGACGCCCTGGCGCGTATCGCCAGGCTGCCTTCGCGGCAGGAGCTGCAGAGCGAGCTGCTCGGCACGCTGCTCGCCCCGCTCAGGCAACTCGTGGGCGTGCTCGAGGGCCCTGGGCGCAACCTGGTAGGCGTACTTCACAACTACAGCGAGACGTTGAAGGAGGAGTAGGCACATGGCGTTCGACAAGGACAAGATGGTGGAGCAGCTCAGCGGGCTCACGGTGCTCGAGCTGGTGGATCTGGTAGACGCGCTCAAGGACAAGTGGGGCGTCGAAGCGGCCGCTGCGATGCCCGCCGGCATGATGATG
>CAYOXR010000443.1:0-6266 GCA_964407955.1 uncultured bacterium
GTGGGGAGCGTGAGGACGTGAGCATGAACCAGAGCGAGAACGCGGTCATCCGGGTCATCGGACTGGGCGGCGGGGGCAACAACGCCGTCAACCGCATGATCGAGACCGGCCTCAAGGGCGTCGAGTTCGTCGCCGCCAACACCGACGCGCAGGTGCTCGCCACCAGCCTGGCCGACACCCGCATCCAGATGGGCGACCACATCACCAAGGGCCTCGGCGCCGGCGCCAATCCGGAGATCGGCGAGCAATCGGCCCTCGAGGACCGCGACCGCATCGCCGAGACGCTCCGCGGCTGCGACCTGGTGTTCATCACCGCGGGCATGGGCGGCGGCACCGGGACCGGCAGCGCGCCGGTCGTGGCCGAGGTCGCGCGCGAGCTCGGAGCGCTGACCGTGGCCGTCGTCACGACGCCGTTCGTGTTCGAAGGGCCCAAGCGCATGCGTCAGGCCGACGATGGGCTGCGCAAGCTCGAGGACAAGGTCGACGCCCTCATCGTGGTGGAGAACCAGCGCTTGCTCTCGGCGCTCGACCGCAAGGTCAAGCTCACGGACGCCTTCCGCGTCGCGGACCGCGTGCTGTACCACGGCGTGCGCGGTATCAGCGACGTCATCAACGTGCCCGGCCTGATCAACGTCGACTTCGCGGACGTCAAGACGCTGCTCGAGGGGGCGGGCACGGTGCTCATGGGCATCGGGGCAGGTCGCGGCGAGAAGCTTGCCGACGAGGCGTCCAACAGCGCCACCCACAGCCCGCTGCTGGCACGCGGGGTGGAGGGCGCCCGCCATCTGCTCATCAACATCACCGGCTCGGACGATCTCACGCTGTTCGACGCGCACGAGATCGTCGAGAAGATCAGCGAGGCCACGGAAGTCGAGGACGTGAACGTGCTGTTCGGCGTCACCTACGACGAAGATGCCGCCGACGAGGTGCGCGTGACGGTCATCGCCGCGGGCTTCGATCAGTCCCCGCAGGTGAAGGTGCTGCGCCCGACGCACCTGCGGGCGGCGGCGGGGGGCCGCAGCTACGACCCCAGCAACTACGACATCCCCGCCTTCCTGCGCTACAACCCCGACTCCGGCGAGAACTGAGCCCGGCTCCCAGGCTCCACCGCCCGGCCCCCTCCCCAGGGGCCGGGCCTTCCGTTGCCGTGGACGCCTCGAGCCCGGCTCGGCGGCGACCCGTCGGCCGCCGGCCCGTCTGGTAGGCTGGCCGTCGTGCGCGAGGAGGTGTTCCGCGGCAAGATCGTGACGGTCGCCGTGCTCGACGGACGCTGGGAGGTCGTCGAGCACCCGGATGCCGTGGCGGTCCTGGTCCAGCGCGGTCGCAGCGTGCTGGGCGTCGTGCAACAGCGGCCCGCCATCGGCACGGCGAGCTGGGAGCTGCCGGCCGGCCTCATCGAGCCCGGCGAATCGCCCGAGGCGGCCGCCAGGCGCGAGCTCGCCGAAGAGGCGCAGCTCGGCGGGCGCTTCAGCATGATCTCCCGCGCCTACGCCTCCCCCGGCTTCAGCGACGAGCTCATCTGGCTCTACGAGGTGCACGAGGTGGTGGCCGCCGAGGGTACGCCGGACGACGGCGAGGTGCTGCACATCGAGTGGCGCGACGCCCTCGAGCTGTGGCAGGCGGTTGCGCGCGGCGAGGTGGCGACCAGCGCCGTCAGCATGCTCGGGTTGCGGCACGCGCTGGCCCGCGCCGGGGTGGCACCGTGAACGTGGTCGACAGCCCCGCCGCCGTGCTCCACAAGGGCGCGGTGCTATCGCTGGGCAACTTCGACGGCGTGCACCTCGGCCACCGCTTGCTGCTGGCGCGCATGCGCGAGCTGGCCGATGCCACCTCCAGGCCCGCCGTCGTGCTCACCTTCTTCCCGCCCGCCAAGGTGGCCTTCGGCCGCGCCACCTTCCTCAACAGCGCCGAGGAGAAGCTCGAGCTGCTGGGCGCGTACGCGCCCGACACCGTCGTCATGATCCCGTTCTCACGCGAGTACGCGCGCACGGACAAGGCGGTGTTCGCCGACCAGTTGAGGCACCTCGCGCCGCACGCCATCATCGTGGGTGAGGACTTCCGGTTCGGCCACCAGCGGATGGGAGGACTGAACGATCTGTCTCCCATCCCCGACCGCCTCGAGGCCTTCGGACTGAGGACCGTGCACGGCGAGGTGGTCAAGTCCTCACGCATCCGCGAGCACCTGGCGGCCGGCCACATCGAACGCGCCAACGTCCTGCTCGGGGCGCCCTACCCGGTCCGCGGCCGCGTGGTGCGTGGCGCGGCACGCGGCGCCAGCATCGGCTTCCCCACCGCGAACATCCGCACCGACGAGCGCAAGGCGCTGCCCATCGGCGTGTACGCGGTCAGCGTCGAGCTCGCCGCCGGGCCCCAACCGGGCATGGCCAACGTGGGGCCGCGCCCGAGCTTCCCCGACGAGGCGCCGTCGCTGGAAGTCCACCTGTTCGACTTCGCAGGCGACCTCTACGACACCGAGCTGACGACGCACTTCCACGCCTACCTGAGGGCGCAGCGGCGCTTCGCCGGACTCGAGGAGCTGACGGCGCAGCTCGCGGTCGACAGCGCGAGCGCCCGCGCCGCGCTGGCCAACGCCAAGCCGTCCGTCCGAACCCGGTCCGGCTAGGCCGTATACTCGCGCCATGCTGATCTATGGGCGGCGCGCCGTCCTGGAGGCGCTCCGCGGCGGGCAGGTGGAGCGCGTGCTGGTGGCTCGCGGCGTCAAGCCGTCGGCGCTCGCGGAGCTCCGCCGCGAAGCGGCGCGCGCTGGCGTGCAGCTCGCGGAGGTGCCCCGCATCGAGCTCGACCGGGCGTTGAAGACTACGGCCCACCAGGGCGTGGCCGCCGAGCTGCCCGAGCCGCGCAGCGCGACGCTCGACGACTGCACCGCTCTTGCCGAGGCTCGAGGCGAGCGCCTGCTGGTGGTGCTCCTCGACCACCTCACCGATCCTCACAACGTGGGCGCCATCATCCGCAGTGCCGAAGCCCTGGGCGCGCACGGTGTGGTGGGCGAGTCGCGGCGCAGTGCACCCTTGTCGCCGGTGGTCGTGAAGACGGCGGCGGGCGCCACCAGCCACCTCCCCGTCGTGCAGGTGAGCAACGTGGCCCAGACCGTGCTGGAGCTCAAGCAGCGCAATGTCTGGGTGTACGGTGCGGATGCCGCCGGCAGCCGTCTCCCCGGCGAGGTCGACTGGAACCGCGACGTGGCGCTCGTGATCGGCAGTGAAGGTGCCGGCCTGCGCAGGCTCGTCCGCGAGCGCTGCGACGACACCGTACGCATCCCCACGCCCGGGAAGGTCGCGTCGCTGAACGCATCGGTGGCGGCAGGCATCCTCGTCTACTCCGTCGTCCGCGCCCGCGCCGCGACGGCCGGGGCCGCCGCCGGCCCGGCGACCGGCTGACCGGCAGGAGGACAGGCATGCCCCGACGTGTTCAGAGCAGCGACCTACTGGACCTCGCGTTCGTCTCCGATCCGCAGCTGTCGGCCGGCGGCCACGTCGGCGCCGCCGTCGTGACGCGCATCGTCCGGGGCACCACGAACGCCGCGCCCCGCTACCGTTCCGAGGTGTTGCGGGTCGACCTCCGGGCTGGCACGAGCGCGCCCTTCACGAGCTCCGAGTACGGGGATACGTCTCCGCGTTTCTCGCCCGAGGCAGACCGTCTGGCCTTCCTCAGGAAGCCGAGCGAGACCGGCAAGCCGCAGCTTCACATCCTGCCCATGGCGGGGGGCGAGTCGCGGCCCTACGGCCACTTCGAGGCCGGCGTGAGCGAGATCTGCTGGCACCCGGACGGCCGCCGCCTTGCCCTGGTGAGCCGCGGCGCCTGGCGCGACGAGGGCGCCGAGCGCGGCCTCCCGCGGCGCATCGCGCGGCTGCACTACAAGGCCGATGGTGTCGGCTTCGTGCCGCAGGAGCCGGCCCAGATCCACCTCCTCAGCTTGCGGAGCGGCCACGCGCGCCGGCTCACCGACCTGCCGGTCGGGGCTTCCGAGCTGGCCTTCTCCCCCGACGGCAGCACGCTGTACTTCGTCAGCGCCGACGATCCGGACCAGGACGATGCCTGGCGCGGCGGCATCTACGCGCTCGAGCTGCGCACGCGGCAGGTGCGGACGGTCGCCGGCAGCCTGCTCGACCCCTCCGCCCCGTCTCCCTCGCCGGACGGCCGGCACCTGGCCTTCCTGGCACCCACGCTGCCCGAGGACGTGGCCAGCCCGATTGGCGTGTGGGTGGTCGACGCCGCCGGCGGCAAGCCGCGTCTGCTCACCGGCGGCAGTGAGGCCAAGGGGTCGCCGACCGGCGACTCCCGCTACGGCGCCTACCCTCAGCGGCCGTTGTGGGACGACGACGCCAGCGTCATCTTCAACCTCAACAAGGACGGCGCCAGCGGTCTCGCCCGGGTCGCACTGGAGGGCGGCGTGACGCCGCTGATGGACGGTCGGCGGGCGGTCACCGCCTTCGCCTACGCTGCCGGCCGCGCGCTGGTCACGGTCGAGCGGCCGGACGCCCCCGGCGAGCTGCTGCTGCGCGAGCCGGGCAGCCAGGAGCGCGTGGTGAGCGCCGTCAACGCGACCTGGCGCGAGCGCGTGCGGCTCAAGTCGCCTTCGGAGACCCTCACCTTACGCACCCGGGACGGCCTGGACATCGGCTACTGGGTGTTGCCTCCCGTCCGCGCGCGCCGCGACCGCGCCGTCGTGATCGAGGTCCACGGCGGCCCCCACGCCAACGGCGGCTACGGCTTCAGCTTCGAGTTCCAGCTCCTGGCCGCGCGGGGCTACACCGTCGTCTACGGCAACCCGCGCGGTGGCAGCTCGTTCGGGCCAGACTTTCGCCAGGCCGTGCTGGGCGACTACGGCGGCCGTGACGCGAGCGACGTCCTGGCCATGGTCGAGCACGCCATGAAGCGACACAGCGAACCGGACGCGCCCGTGCACCTGACCGGCGGCAGCTACGGCGGCTTCATGACCAACTGGCTGGTGAGCCACAGCAATCGCTTCCGCAGCGCCGTCACCCAGCGCAGCATCAGCAACTGGTTGAGCTTCTACGGCAGCGCGGACGTCGGCTACCGCTTCACCGAGCGGGAGATCGGCGGCAACGCCTGGGACGACACCGAGCGCCTGTGGCGGCAGAGCCCGCTGAAGTATGTGGCCGACGTGAACACGCCGCTGTTGGTGATCCACTCCGAGCAGGACCTGCGCTGTCCGATGGAGCAGGGCGAGCAGTTCTATGTCGCCCTCAAGCGCATCGGCAAGGTCGACACCGCCCTATTGCGCTTCCCCGAGGAGGGGCACGAGCTGTCCCGCTCCGGCCGGCCGGACCGCCGCGTGGCGCGCCTCGACGCCATCACCGACTGGTTCGAGCGGCACCCCTGAGCGCGGCGGCCGTCGTGAGAACGCCCTAGCGCTGCGCCGGAAGGAGCGTGGCCACAACGTGACGAGCGCCGCCGGCGTGGCGGAACTCGCACAGGTAGATCCCTTGCCACGTCCCCAGCGCGACGCGCCCGTCGACCACCGGAAGCGTGACGCTCGCGCCCATCAAGCTGGCCTTGAGGTGAGCCGCCATGTCGTCGTCGCCCTCGAGACGGTGCTCGAAGTACTCGGCCCCGTCGGGGACGGCACGCGCGAACCAGCGTTCGAAGTCGCGCCGCACCGCCGGCGTCGCGTTCTCGTTGAGCGTGAGCGCGGCGGAGGTATGTTGCAAGAAGACGTGCAGCACGCCGTTGGCGCCGACAGGCACGTCGAGATGCGACAGGATCTCATCGGTCACGAGGTGAACGCCGCGCTCGCGCGGTGCCAGGCGGAGCTGCCACTGGCCGTTGCCCATGCGTCCGAGCATACGCAGGCCGGCGTCGGGCGCGCTTGGACAGGGCGCCGGGCTTCGTGCTAGACTCTTCAACTAGCGTTCTGGGGCGGCACCGCTCTATCTGTCGATCCGCTCCGGAGAAACGCCTTGAAAGGCGGTATCCTTGTTGTGATGGAAGCCTCGAAGAAGCTCGAGATCATACGCAAGTACGGCCGCGACGAGCGCGACACCGGCTCGACCGCGGTGCAGGTTGCGTTGCTGACGGCCCGGATCGATGAGCTGAGCCAACACCTACGCACCCACGCCAAGGATCACCACAGCCGGCGCGGGCTGCTCAAGATGGTCGGGCAGCGCAAGCGCCTGCTCGGCTACCTCGAGCGCACGGACTACGACGGCTACAAGGAACTCATCGCGAGTCTCGGCCTGCGCCGCTGAGGGGCCGTATCGGACGAGCGTGACCCCCGACCGTAC
>CAYOXR010000444.1:0-4615 GCA_964407955.1 uncultured bacterium
CACGTTGCAGCGTGGGTAGGAACTGAGGGATGTCGCTGACGGCCAGCACACGCGCGTCTGCCGTTAGCTGGGCCAACCGGGTGCGCGTCTCGCGCGAAGGGATGAACGTGAGGCTGACCACGGGCGCCCCTCCGCCCACCAGCCGGCGGAGCTCCGCCTCCCGGTTGGCGATGGTGAGAAAGACGTCGATCCCGTCCGGAGGGCGGGCCGTTCGCCGCAGGCGCTCGAAGGTCGTCCAGTCGATGGTGTCGTCGGCGCTGAGGGCACCGCGGATGGCCGCCGCGTAGCCCTCGCTGGCATCGTCGTAGACGCCCACGAAGAGCAGCCGCAGGCCGGCCGCGGCGCGGGCCGGCTGACTGGCCCGCAGCGCCACCGCCTCGGCGGCGGCCACGCGCGAGACCCCGAGCTGCTCGGCGCTCTCGAACAGCGCGTCGACCGCCCGGCGCAGCGCCACCATGCTCTCCAGTCCTTCGCTGGGCGGCAGCCGGTCGGGCACGAAGGTGCCGTGCCCGCGGCGGCTCTCCACCAGCCCCTGCTCACCCAGCTCCTTGTACACCTGCGCCACCGTCGCCGGGGAGGACCCGAGGGCGCCGGCGAGCTCGCGCACAGACGGCAAGCGGGTGCCGCGCGGGATCTCGCCGGTGGCGATGCCGTACTCGATCTGCCCGCGCAGCTGGGCGCCGACCGGCAGTGCCAGCGAGCGATCGAGGCCGAGCGTGTGGAGCGCGTTTGCGTTCGCCGTCATTCACCTCCGTGGGCGCGTGCCGCCGCGGCCCGCCGGCAAGGCGCGGGCCGGCGGGCCGCGCTGCCGGCCGGACCGACCGTTGCCCCGGTGTTATGGTGGAATATAACAGCGTTCTTCGCGAAGGTCAACGTGGCCAGGTGGATCGGCTCGATATTGTTCTGAACGGCATTGTGGGATCGAGACCGGTCGCACCAGTGTACTTGTGGCGAATGACAACAGGGTGCGAAGCGGCGTGTTCCCCTGCCGCTCAGCGAGGCCGGCGGCGACGCCCCCGAGGCACGCCTACGCGTCGACGAGGCGGTACAGGGCGTTGACGGTGGTGCGGTGGCCGCGCTGCGTGGCGATCCGCACGGTTGCCGTGGGGATCTCGGGCGCGAGCCCGCGCCGGCCGAAGGCGGCGTCCAGCGCCGCGGGCGTGAGCAGGGCGATGCGTCGATGCGGGCCGCCGAAGTCGGTGTACACGTGGCGCTCGCCGGCGACCCGGCTCACGGGCACGCCGGAAGGCCGCGAGTCGGGTGCGAAGTTCGCGACCAGACAGTGGCCGGCCGCGGCCAGCACGCGCCGCACCTCGTCCAAGGTGCGCTCGAGCTCGGCGTCCGAGGCGGCGTTCTGCAGCACCCCCAGCAACAGCACGAGATCGAAGGCGCCGTCCGCGAAGGCATCCAGGACGTCCATTCGCCCGTGGATCACGCGCCTGTCTGCGTCCGGCCTGCCGAGGACTGCGGCGAGCGCGCTGCGCGTCGCCTCGACCATCGCCGACGACCCGTCCAGCGCCCACACGTCGGCGCCGCGTTCGGCGAGGAAGCGGCTGTTGCGCCCCGCCGCGCAGCCGACATCGAGGGCGCGCAAACCCTGCACGTCACGGCGCCCGGCCAGCGCCACCAGGCGATGGTCGGGATCGCGGTCGGCGAAACGGGCGACGATGTCGGGGCGCTCCCAGAACTCTGCGTCCGCCATGCCTGCATTGTGCCCCCGGCAGGCGGCACGACGGCGTCCGCATGTCACCGGCGCATTGCGCGCGCAGGCCTGCGGCCGCGCACGCCTGCGGCGCTGTGCCTGCGGCGCTGTGCCTGCGCGCGCGGCCGCCGTCAGGCCAACGCCGGGAACAAGACGTGCCAGACGATGTCGGCCCAGAAGTGGACGCCGATCGCGGCGGGCAGACCGTGACGAAGGAAGAGCCGCCCCGCCAGCAGACCCAGGCCGCCGTTCAGCAGCGTCAACTCCACGAGCTCGGCCACCGGCAGATCCGCCGGGGAATGCACACCGGCGAGCGCTACCGCGCTGCCGAGGTGGCCGGCAGCGAAGGCGAGCGCGGCCAGCACGTTGGCCGTCCACAGCGCCGCAGGCAGCAGACCGGGCCTGCGCAGGCGACGCACCAGCCAGGTGAGCAGCGCCGCCCACAGGCTCAGCACGAGCAGGCGAAACGCGATCTCCTCGCCGATGCCGGCCGTCAGGGAGGCCAGCAACGAGGACGGGAAGGGAGGATGCGGGAAGCCTGGGAACGCGCTGAGGGCGGCGGTCACGCGGTCGACGATCACGAGCGCCGCGCCGGCACCGAGGCCGAGCGCCATCGGCCGCCACCACAGCTCGGCCGCGGTGCCGCCCGAGCGTAGCGCCCCGGGGATGCCGGCACGTCCCGCCAGCCAGTCGCCGGCGAACGCGAACGCCCCGTATGCCACCATGACCAGGGCCAGATTCGCCAGCGCGAGCTGCCACAGCGGCATGCTTGGCAGGGGCAATCCCATCGTGGCCGCGTTCTCGGTGAGTCCGGACGGCAGCAGGATGTAGGCCACGGTGGCCGCGCCGTACACCGCCAGCAGCCATGCGAGCAGCGCGCGCCGGGTCCGCGGAGCCGCCCGGCCTGACGGCGCGGATGCGTCCGCGACGGGCGCGGGACGGGGGGCCATGCGTCGAGTGTAGGGCGGGCGGCGGACGCGAGCGAGGGACGAACTGCCTGCGTTGCCATGGGCGGATCGTGCGCCGCGCATACACTGAGTCGTGAACGAACCCGCCGTCGTCGTACGCAAGGCCCGCCAGGGCGACCTCGACTTCCTCCGAGCCGTCGCGCCGCGGCTCGTCGCATTCGGGTCGGTGCCGACGCGCTCCGCGGAGGCCATCGTGAGGACCGTGCGACTGCAGCTGGTGAACGCACTCGAGCGGATGCTCGCGGAGCAGGCGCCAGCGGCGTCGGCCGCGGACGGCTCCACCGGCCGGGGCACTGTCGCGGTGCTCATCGCGGAGGACGGTGCCGGCGACGCCGCCGGGTGCGTGCACGTGCAGCTCGGCACCGAGTTCTTCTCAGGCGAGCCCGAAGCCTACGTCGCGGTGCTGGCGGTGACCGAAGCGGCCGAAGGTCGCGGCATCGGCCGCGCGCTGATGGCGGCGGCCGAGCACTGGGCGCAAGAGCGCGGGCTCACCAGGTTGTCGCTGGAGGTCTTCGCCGGCAACCGCCGGGCGCGGGAGTTCTACGCCAAACAGGGGTTCGAGGAGGACTCGCTGCGGCTCGTGCGGGAGTGGTGAGGGGTCACCGGCGAGGCGTGGCCGGGCCGCGGCCCGGCCGGCGGTGGAGCGAGCTTGTGCGCGTCCGAGAGGCTCGGACCCGCGCCGGCATGCGGTAGGAGCCGGTCCGCGGCTACTCCCGGCTGGGCTCGCCGTCGCCGGCGTGGATGGCGGCTTCCAGCCAGGTCGTCAGCCGTTCCGCTTCGGCCGTCGGGCCGCCGTCGGCATTGTCGGAGGCCGGCAGCGGGGAGCTGCCGGGCGCGGGGTCGCCCCCGACCATGGCTTCGCGAACGCGCAGCTCGAGCGCAACCGGATCCAGCACGGTGCGTTCGTCGAGGTAACCTGCGTCGGCCAGCCAGGTTGCGAGCTGTTCGCGCTCGCGCGTGCGAAAGCGCGGTACCTCGCCGCGCTCCAGGCCTTCCAGCAGCGCTCGTGGGTCGCGATCCACCGCCAAGGAGAAGGCATCGACGCGGTCAAGGAACGTGTCGCTGACCGCGCCCGAGTCGACGAGGGCCTGGCGGTCGAGCGGACGGCTGCGACCGCGGCGCCAGCCTTCGATGAAGGCGTCGACGCCTGCGGTTCGGCGCCTGAGCAGCGCGCGTTCGGCGCCGCTCAACAGCGTCGCACCGGAGGGGTCCCTGAGCAGGGCACGTGCCTGGCCGACACGCTCGATGCCGGCCCGGAGGAGGCGGTGCAAGAGCGGAAGGTCGTCGCGCAGCAGGTGGAACAGATGGCACGCTCCCGCCGGCTCCCAGGGATCGATCGCGCCCACACCCACCTCGACGGCGTAGCGTTCGGGCGAGAGCCCGTCCGGCGTAGGTACGGTTCGAGGCGGAGCGACGCTCAACGCCTCCGGCGTGGCGACGGTCCGAGCGCGGCGGCGCACCTGGGCGATGTCGATGACGTTGGGCGGGTCGCTGCCCCCGCCGGGCGCCTGTACTCCCCACAGGGACGCGTCCTCGGCGCGGGCGGTGAGGTAGAACAGCTGGCGTCCGGCCTCGCCGGCGAGCAACCCGAGGCTGGCAGCCGCGGCGCGGAAGCGCTCCGCGTCGGCGGTGGTCAACGCCTCGTCGAGGAACAGCGGCAAGGCTTCGGCACCCGCCTCGGCTTCGATGGCGAACGCCACCCGGACGGCCAGGAGGAGCTGCGCGCGCGTGCCCGTGGAGAGCTCGGCGGGCGCCCGCACGTCGCGACTCGAGCTGTCCCTAGCGAGGAACGGCGGCTCGTGACCGGCGTCGTAGACCAGCTCGAACTCGTTTCGCGTGAAGCGGCGGAACCAGGCGCTGGCCCGCCGCAGCGTCGAAGGTTGGCTGCGTTCCTCGTGGTCGGCCTCGACGGCATCGAGCAGGAACAGGCCGGCCTCGGCGTAGA
>CAYOXR010000445.1:0-9906 GCA_964407955.1 uncultured bacterium
TATGCTGCGGGGGTGTCGCCAGGGGCCAAGCGCATCCTGATCGTCTCGGCCTCCATCGGCGGCGGTCACGTGGCGGCCGGCCGCGCATTGCAGCAAGCGCTCGGCGAGGCCGGCATCGAGTCGGAGCATGTCGACCTCCTCGAGTACACCGCCGTCCCCTTCCGTCGCCTGTACCGGCAGGCCTATTTCGAGCTGGTGCGCACCGCACCGGACCTGGTCGAATGGCTCGGTCGCCGCATGGACCGCACCCCGCGCGAGGAGAAGACCCGTCAACAGCGGCTGCGCGCGCGTCTGAGCCGCCTGCTCAGTTACGAGTTGCCCCGGCGCATCGCCGAGGCGCAGCCCGACGTGATCGTCCACACCCACTTCCTGGGCCCGGAGATCCTCAGCGGCCGGCTGCGCCGCGCGCCAGCCACCCCGCAGGTGGAGGTCATCACGGACTTCTTCGCGCATAGTCTGTGGCTGCAGCCGGGGCTCCTGCGCTACTTCGTCGCGACCGAGGAGGTCGCCGTCCACCTCCGCTCGGTGGGGGTGGAGGAAGGGCGTGTCCGCGTGACCGGCATCCCCATCGACCTGCGCTTTGCCGCACTGCCGGGCCGCGCCGAGGCCCGGGCGCAGCTCGAGCTGCCGCCGGAGCGCGATCTGCTCCTTCTCGTCGCCGCCGGCCTGCAGAGCGCGGTGCTGCGCGACCTGCTGCGGCAGCTCCAGGCGCTGCGCTGGCCGCTCGGCACCGTGGTCGTGTGCGGCCGCAGCCCCGACCTGGTGGCGGTGGCCCAAGACGCCGTCGACGGCTACGCCGGCCCCGGAACGTTCGCTGTCCACGGCCAGCGAGACGACATGCCGCTACTCATGGCGGCGGCGGACATGCTCGCGGGAAAGCCGGGCGGGCTGATCAGCAGCGAGGCCCTGGCCGCGGGGCTGCCGATCGCCGTGATCACGCCCTACCCCATCCAGGAGGAAGCCAACGCCAACGCGCTGCTCGAGCGTGGCGCCGCCATGCGCATCGCTCCGCTCAGCATCTTCGAGCACAAGCTGGCCGGGTTCCTGGCCGACCCTGAACGCCGCGAGACGATGAGCCGTGCCGCCCGCACGATGGGTCGGCCGGACGCCGCCCGCGCGGTCGTCGACACCATCCGTCGGGAACTGCTGGGCGGAGCGTCGCCCGCCGGCGCATGAGCGTTCCGCGGCTGCTGGTCGCCCTCGCCTGGCTGCTGCTGGCCTCCGCGGCGGCAGCCGGTGAGCCGGGCGCCGCGGCGCCGGCGCCTGCAGGCGACCCCACGGCAGGCACGGGGGCCGCCGCGACCGGCGCCGCGACCGGCGACGGCGGCCAGGGAGCGGAGCTGGCCGACGTGCTCGTGATCGGGAGCCAGCCCGAAGCCATCATGGCGGCGGTGGCAGCCGCCGAGCAGGGCGCGCGCACCGTCCTGCTGACCAGCGACAAGCGTCTCGGCGGGCTGTTCGTGCTGGGAGAGCTCAACGTGCTCGACCTTCGCACCGAGCCCGCGCTGTACCAGCGGGGCCTGTTCCTGCGCTGGTGGCGACGCGTCGGCGAACGGCCCGCCTTCGACGTGGCGGCTGCCGAACACGCCTTCGCCGATATGCTCTCCCGAGCCGGCGTCAAGACCATCCGCGGGTCGCCGACGCCGGTGCCCCTCCTCGACGCCAACGGCCGCGTGCTCGGCGCCCGTGCGGGCGACCGGACCATCCTCGCCAAACAGGTGATCGACGGCGAGCGTGACGCGCGCTTCGCCGCCGCGGCGGGAGCGCCCTTCAGCGTCGGCTGGAGCTCCCTGGGCGTGAACCAGCACATGGCCGCCTCGCTGATCTTCGCCCTGAAGGGCGTCGACTGGGGCGAGCTGACGGCCGCCGTGCGCGCACGCGGCGATGCCTACGCCCACGTGCGCGACAACGTGGTCTGGGGCAGCTTCGGCGGGTATCCGGCGCGCTACGTCCCCAGCGGCCCAGGCCTGCGTTTGCGCGGCCTCAACCTCGGTCGCGAGTCCGACGGGACGGTGCTGGTCAACGCCCTGCTGGTCTACGACACCGATCCCCTCGATGCCGGCAGCCTGCAGCGCGCACACGCGCGCGCGGCGGCGGAGGTGCCCGCCGTCGCCCGCTATCTGGCGGCCGGGATCCCGGGCTTCGAACACGTCACCGACGCCGGCGTCGCACCTCGACTGTACGTACGCGAGACGCGGCATCTCCAGGCGCAGTGTGTTCTCACGGCCAACGACGTCCTCGACAACCGGGTCACACCCTGGGACGTGGCCGCCGGCGGCTACCCGCTCGACGTCCAGAGCCTCACGCCGCACGACACCGGCTTCGTGTTCGGCACGCCCGAGATCTACGGCGTGCGCCTGTGCATGGCGGTGTCGCCCAGGCCGGCGCCGCTGTGGGTGGTCGGCATGGCCGCCGGCTTCGATCCCATCGCCTTCGCCAGCGCGCGCGTGGTGCCGTTCGGCATGGCCTTCGGGGAGGCCGTGGGGGTCGCCGCCGCGCGGGCCGCGCGCCTGGGTCTCGACCCTGCTGCGTTGGCTGCCAGTCGCGACCAGGTAACGGCGGTGCGCGCCGCGCTCAGCCAGCGCGGCGCCTACCTGCCGGCGCTGGAGCCCCGCGCACCGGTCGGGCCGGTGTCGAGCCCGTACTTCCAGGCCTTCCGGCTGCTGCTGAGCCGTGGCCTCGCCGTGGGCGGCTACGACAACGACCCGCACCTCGACCGCGCCGAGTCGCAGCGCGCCTTCCTGTACCTGCTGAGCAACGTGGCGACACGCTTCTTCGGGAACGCCGACGCGGGTCCGACGCTGGTCGGCCACTACGGCATCGCCCACGCTGCGCTGACGCCGGCTGCGGCCCTCAGCATCGCCTACGACGCCGCCTGCCTGGTTGGAGCATGCCCGGCCGAACCCACCTGGGACGCGCTGCAGAGCGCGCGGGTGGCGCCGCCGGGGTTCGCGCCCTCGGCGCCCCTCGACCGCGGCCAGGCCTACGCGCTGGCGGCCGGCGTGGCCCGCCTCGCTGCCGTCACTCGCTGAGCGCGCCCAGGGCCGCTCACGCGCGCCCCGCCGCGCGCTCCTGCAGCACGGCATCGATGAACTGTCTGGCGGTGCGACCCGAGTAACCGTTGCCCCAGTCCGCGAAGCGGACCGCCCGCTGCACCAGATCGGGCGCCTGCACCCCCGCGTGGCCGGCCAGCACCTCCACGATGTGCAGGTACTCGCGCTGGCTGGCGCTGGGGAAGGTGATGGTCAGCCCGAAGCGGTCGGCCAGCGCCAGGCGCTCGTTGTGCGTGTCCCAAGCATGCACGTCATCGTCCTCGCCCGCCGCGGGCCGCTCCGAGAAGCGCTCGCGAAGCAGGTGGCGGCGGTTGCTGGTGGCGTAGAGCACGACGTTGCCGGGCCTGGCGCTGAGGCTTCCCTCGAGCAGGGTCTTGAGGGGATGGTAGCGGCGGTCACCGTGCTCGAAGCTGAGATCGTCCACGTAGAGCACGAACCTCTGCGGGTGACGTCGCAGGCGCTCCACCACCTCCGGCAAGCGCTCCAGGGCCTCACCCGGCAGCTCCACGAGTCGCAGGCCGCGCTCCTGGTAGCGCGGCAGCAGGCTGCGGACCGCCGTCGACTTGCCGCTGCCGCGCGGCCCGTAGAGCAGGGCGTTGTGTGCAGGCGCGCCGGCGAGCAGGGCCTCCGTGTTGGTGTAGAGCCGGCCGAGCTGATCGTCCACCCCCACCAGCAGCTCGCCGTCGACCGCCGCCGCGTGGGCGATCCCTTCGAGCCCGCCACCCCGCCAGCGCAGCGCCCCGTAGCGCGCGGGCGCGCCGGTGCCGTGCTCGCGGAACCGGTCCAGCAACCACTCCAGCACGGCCTCGGCGGGCTCGCTCAACAACGCCGCGGCCAGCGCGGCAACGCCCGACTCCCACGCCCCGCTCGGTGGCTCGGGAGCAAGCTGCTTCAGCGGCGGAAGCGACGCATCGGCCAGGCGCGCGGCGTCCGCGTGCCAGTCTCGACGCACCGCGCGCTGCAAGCTCTCGACGTCCGCGGCTGCGGCCGCGCGCAGCCCTTGTGGTGGCCGCTCGAGCCCACCCAGCGCGTTGCCCTCTTCGAGCACCGCGGCCGCCAACGCGGACGCGGGGTCGGCGCGGTCCTCGGCGATCAGCGCCCGCACCAGCGCTGCGTAGGCGTCCGCCACGCGGGCGTCGGGGTGCGCCCGGGCGGCCGCGGCCGACGCCTGCCGTGGCTCCTCGGCAACGGCCAGCGCTTCGTCCAGGTCACGCAAGGCTTGCCAGCCGGGGTGCCGCTCGACAGCGTGGAGCACCATCAGTCGTCGCACGGCACCTCCGCGACCTGCAAGCGTCTCGCGAACTCCGGCGCACCGTCCAGCGCCTGTCGCATGGCGCGCTCGCCGGCCACGATGGCCTGCGGTGACTTGTGGAAATCCCACCAGGCGGCGGGCGGTTCCTCGTGAACGAGCAGGCCGCCGTGCGGCGCGCGCAGGGCGCGGCTGTACGAGCGCACCCACACCGCCATGCCGCGCACGATCTGGCCGAACGGCCCCACCGGGCGGAGGCGCGTAGCCAGCCGCTGGAAGCGCCGGCCCGTCCGGGAGGCGTTGAAGCGCCGAATGCCCAGGATGATGCGGGAGTTGTTCACGTCCAGGCCAGCATGCAGTCCGATGACGAGCTCGGGCTGGAGCGTCTGCAGCGCCCGGAACGGCACCGTCTCGACGAAGCCGCCGTCGATGAGCACGCGCCCGTTGGTGCGCACCGGCGCGAACAATCCCGGCAGCGCACAGCTCGCTTGAACCGCGACCGAGACCGGGCCGTCATCGATGACCACCAGCTTGCCTGTGGCCAGGTCCGTGCACGCCACCACGAGTGGGATCTGAGCATCGCCGAACGTCGCGCCCTGGAAGAACTTGCGGTCGAGCCAGCGCGCCAGCCGGCGGCCGTGGATCAAGCTGCCGCGGTGGAGCCCGAAGTCCAGGCCCTGCAACCACACCTCGCCCGTGTTCTGCTCGCGCACGAGCCGCTCGAGCTCGAGCGCAGGCATGCCCAGCGCGTAGAGCGCCGCGATGATGGCTCCGTAGCTGGTGCCGGCCACGGCGCCCGGCTGAGCGCCCTCGGACTCGAGGACCTTCAGCGCCCCGATGTGCGCCAACCCGCGCGCCGTCCCGCCTCCGAAGGCCACCCCGAGCCTCGGTCGGTCGGAACGGATGAGAGCCCCCTCCATGCCGCCATGCTACACCGCGGAGACGGCCGCGGGCCGCGCCAGGACGCACAGCGGGCGGTTCGCGAGCTCGGGCCGGTGCGCCGGCCGATGGTAGAGTGACCGGTAATGCCCGCCCTGTATCAGCGCGCCCGCCCGATCCGTTTCGGCGAGGTGGTGGGGCAAGAGCACGTCATCGAAGTACTTGGCACCGCCGTGAGGCGCGGCCGCATCGGTCACGCCTACCTGTTCTCCGGGCCGCGCGGCGTGGGCAAGACGACCACCGCGCGCCTTCTCGCCATGGCCGCCAACTGCGAGGCGGCGGAGCCGGCGCAGCGGCCCTGCGGCCAATGCGAGTCGTGCCGGCTCGTCCAGCAGGGGGCGCATCCGGATGTCACCGAGCTGGACGCCGCGTCCAACAACTCGGTCGAGGACGTGCGCGATCTGCGCGAGAAGGTCGGGCTGGCGGGGTTGCGTGGCGGAACCCGGGTGTGGATCCTGGACGAGGCGCACATGCTCAGCCGCGCGGCGGCGAATGCCCTACTGAAGACCCTGGAGGAGCCACCCCCCGGGCTGCTGTTCATCCTCGCCACTACAGAGCCGGAGAAGCTGCCGCCGACGATCCTGTCGCGCTGCCAGCACTTCCGTTTCCGGCGCCTCTCCGAGGAGGAGATCGTAGGCAAGCTGATGGCGCTGTGCGAGAGCGCGGAGGTGAGCGCCGAAGACGAGGCCCTGCGCCTGGTGGCGCGGGCCGCCGAGGGGGGCATGCGCGACGCCGAGTCGCTGCTTGAGCGCCTGCTGGTGATGGAGGGCGGAGTCACCGCGGCCCATGCCGAGCAGACGCTGGGGCTCGCGCCACGCGCGCGCCTCGAGGCGATGGCTGCGGCGCTGGCCGAGCCCGACCTGGCGGCGCTGCTCGGCGAAGCGGCGGCGCTGTACCGTGCCGGCTTCTCGCCGCGCAGCCTCTCAGAGCAGCTCGGCCGCACCCTTCGCGATGCGCTGCTCGGCTCGCTGCGAGGCGGAGGTTTCAGCGTGGGCATGCCCGACGGCGCCCTGATGCGCTGCATCCAGGCGCTCGACGACGAACAGGAGCGCTTCGTCAGGCACAACGATCTGTATTCGCTCGAGGTCGCCCTCATCAAAGCGCTGAGCGCCACCGGGTCCGGGGCAGTCGCGGCGGGCCCCCAGGCGGCCACGAAGGCGCCCGGGACGCCCGTCGTGCCGGAAGCGCGACTGGAGGCGGCCCCGGCAGCTGCCGGCGGCGGCGCGCCGCAGCGCTCGCAGGCTGGGCCCGCAGGCGCAGGGCGCGACGGCAGCGACCCGGCCGGGACCACGCAACGAGACCGAGCGGCGCCCGAACGCGCTGCCGCCAAGGCCGCCAGCGAGGACGCCGACGCCGCCGTGGCGCCCGCCGATACCGCGGGGCCTGTCGACACCGAGGCGCCCCGGCCGGCCACGAGGACGAAGAGGACGCCTGCCCGGACGGCGACGACGAAGGGGGCGTCGGCGGCGTCCGAATCGGTCGGCAGCGACGCACCGCCCGAGCGCAGGCCGCTCGCCTGGCGCGAGGTCAAGGCGCAGGCCGGGCCCCAGCTCAAGGCCTTCCTCAAACCGGCCGTCGAGTCCGTCGAGGGCGACACCGTCCGCTTGAGCTACGACGAGGTCCACCGCTTCCACCACGGGCAGCTGCTGGCGCGCTCGAGCGAGCTGGCGGCACTGGTGCGGGAGGTTGCAGGCCCCGGGTACACCATCCTGGTCGAGGGACCCGAAGGGGGCGCACCAAAAAAAATAGCGTGACGGGGCCCCGCGCGGCGGGCGCCCCGGTTCCCACCCCCTCACGACCACCCTCGGCCGACGCCGACGAAGAGCTCGTCGCCCGGCCCGAGCGTCACGGTGACGGCGAACGCGACGGTGACGGCGAGAGCGTGCCGGCAGCGGCCCTTGGCGCGCCGCATGCCGGTGCAACCGACGGCGTCCACCTCGAGGCGGTCGAGGCCGGGAGCGAAAGCCCCATACCGGAGAACGTCGAGCTGGCAACCGGCCCGATCCCGACCGACCTGTTCGAGGCGGTCGAGGACCCGCGCGAGCCGGCGGCAGCGCCCTCGGCGAGGCCGGGCGGCACGTCGGCGGCCCGGCAGCGCGGGCGGAGCGCCGGTCTGACCAGCGCCCTGCTGGGCGGCGGAGCGTCCGCCGAGGAGGCCCCTGACGCCCTCAGGGACACGGTCGCAGCTATCGAGGAGCTGTTCCCGGGTAGGCTCGTTGCCTCGGCGTCTCGCGAGGACGCCGACCCAGACGCCGACCCAGACGCCGCCCCAGACGCCGACGCCGGCGCCGAGGAGGCTGCGGACAGGGCCGCGGACCACGAGTCGCAGCCGGACGAGGGCGACGCTGGCGCGGGCGGGGCCGGAGCCGCCGGCCTGTTCGATGTCGACGACGGCGCGCAGGCGCCCCGAAATGGCCGTGCTCCGGCCGGCCGGCGCACGACTCCGGACCGCTCCGAAGCGGGCTAGACTGACGCGGGAGACCGAATGAACATCCAGAAGCTCATGAAGGAAGCGCAGCGCGCCCAGAAGCAGATGGCGGAGGCCCAGGAGCGTCTGGCCGCCATGTCGGTGGAGGGCAGTGCCGGCGGCGGCATGGTGGTCGCCAGCGCCAGTGGCGACGGCACCGTGACGCGTGTTCGCATCGATCCGAAGGCGGTTGATCCCGACGATCTGGAGATGCTCGAGGATCTGGTGACGGCCGCGGTAAGCGACGCCCAGCGCAAGGTCAAGGAGCTTCAGGAGAAGGAGCTCGGCGGCGCCATGGGCGGGCTCGGAGCGCTCGGCGGCATGGGAGGCATGTTCTGACGCCAGCTTGGCGCGACCCGCGCGACGTGGCCGGCCGGCGCCCGCCAACGGCACCACGGCGTCGCGGTGGGCGCCGGCCGTGCGCGGTGCCCGCGGCGTCCCCATGAGGTACCCCTCGGCCCTGCTCGCGCTGATCCGCGAGCTGGGACGGTTGCCTGGGATCGGCCCCAAGAGCGCGCAGCGCCTGGCGTTCTATCTGTTCAATCAACCGGAAGAGGACGTGGTCCGGCTGTCGCAGGCCATCCGCGAGGCCAAGGCCTCGCTCGACCGTTGCCCCGTGTGTTTCAACGTGATGACGCGTGGTGAGGCCTCGTGCGCGGTGTGCTCCGACGGCCAGCGTGATCGCGGGGTGGTGTGCGTGGTCGAGCAGCCGGCCGACGTGCTGGCGATCGAGCGGAGCGGCGAGTATCAGGGGCTCTACCATGTCCTGCACGGCGCGCTCAGCCCAATGAACGGCGTCGGGCCGGATCAGCTCACCATCAAGGCGCTGCTGCAGCGCACGATCGGCGCCGATGTCACCGATGTCACCGAGGTCATCCTGGCCACCTCCACGACCGTCGAGGGGGAGGCCACCGCGATGTACCTGGCCCGACAGCTGGGAGAGCGCGGTCCGCGGGTCTCACGGATCGCCTACGGTCTGCCGATGGGCGGTGACCTGGAGTACGCGGACGAGGTGACGCTCGGGCGGGCCATCAGCCACCGCCGGCCGCTCTAGCGAGCCGCCTCGTGGCGGTGGCCGCGAGCGCCCACCGGGAGCGCTCCGGGAGACGCTTGAGTGGCGGGCGTGATGCTGCGCAGGGCACGCTTGACACGTCGGGGGCTGTCCGTATAATGGCGGCGCATTTGTAAGGTGGACCCGCATTGACTGCACAGAACCGCACCAAGACACGACTCGTCATCGTGGAATCGCCCACCAAGGCGCGGACCATCCGGCGCTTCCTGCCGCCGGAGTACCGGGTCGAGGCGTCGATGGGCCACGTCCGCGATCTACCGGCCTCCGCCTCCGAGATCCCCAAGGAGCTCAAACGCATGCCCTGGGCGCGTCTCGGTGTGAACGTCGAGGAAGGCTTCAAGCCCCTGTACGTGGTATCGCCGCGCAAGAAGAGCGTGGTGAGCAACCTCCGGTCGGCGCTGGCGAGCGCCGAGGAGCTCTACATCGCGACGGACGAGGATCGCGAGGGCGAGTCGATCGGCTGGCACCTCGTCGAGGTGCTCAAGCCGGACGTTCCCGTCAAGCGCATGGTGTTCCACGAGATCACCGAGGACGCCATCCGCGACGCCCTGGACGCCACCCGCGACATCGACGCACACCTCGTCGACGCCCAGGAGACGCGCCGGGTGCTGGACCGTTTGGTCGGCTACAGCATCAGCCCCTTGCTGTGGAAGAAGATCGCCCCGAAGCTTTCGGCGGGGCGGGTCCAGAGCGTGGCCGTGAGGCTGCTGGTCATGCGCGAGAAGGACCGCATGCGCTTCACGCCGGCCGCCTACTGGGACCTCCGGGCCCAGCTCCGCAAGCGCAGCGCCGGCTTCGAGGCGGTGCTCACGCACCTGGGCGGCGTGCGCCTGGTGGGCGGCCGGGACTTCGATCCCGACAGCGGCGCACTCAAGGCAGGGCTAGAGGCCGGACGCGACGTGCTGCTGCTCGACGCGGCTCGCTCGGCGTCGCTGGCGACGGCGGCCCAGGACGCCGCTTGGCGTGTGGCCGGCGTCGACGAGCGCCATGCCACGCGCTCGCCTTCGGCGCCCTTCACCACCTCGACGATGCAGCAAGAGGCGGGCCGCAAGCTCGGGCTGGCGGCCCGCGAGACCATGCGGGTGGCGCAAGAGCTGTACGAGAACGGCTACATCACCTACATGCG
>CAYOXR010000446.1:0-4500 GCA_964407955.1 uncultured bacterium
CGGCGCGGCCCCGGCAGCCCTTCCAGCAGTCAGTGGCTCCGCCGGCGCGAGCGCGGCCAGCAGTGGGCCCAGCCCGGCAGCGGCCAACTCCGGCCACGGCACGGCAAGCGCGAACGCCACCCCAGCGGCGAGCGGCGCGGCGCCGGCGAGCACAGCCGACCTGGCGGCACAGCAGCGGCAGCAAGAGCTCGCCTCGCTCACCCGGACCTTCACCCGGGCGGGCATGGCCTCGGCGGCCGCGCAGAAGCTGGCCGCGAGCTACTTCGATGCAGGGGTGACGAGCGTTCAGAACGCGACCCAGGCGGTCTATGCCGGCACGGCTCGAGCGGGCGCGGCGCTGATGGCCGGCGACCTCGCCGGCGCGCGGAAACTCATCCTGGCCACCTCGAAGCAGTACGATGACCTGCTCTCCCCCATGGTCACCCTCGCCTCCCCCGGCGTGGACGCCGACACCCGAGCGGCGTTCGAGCACACCTCCTCGCTGGTCGGGCTGCGGCTGCAGGATGTCGACAACCTCACCGCGCAGGTCGATGCGGCCGCGCGTGCCCTGAACGGCCAGTCACAGCCCGGCAGCCTCGCCCTCAACCGCGGGATCGACGCCTGGTGGGCCGGCTGGCCCCGCCTGCTGGTGCTGCTGGTGTTCGGCATCCTGGTGTTCGTGCCCCTCTACCTGCTCAACCTCGCCTTCGGCGGAGGCAACCGCAACTGGCAGTTGATCGGCGTGGCGCTGTTCCTGCTGCTGCTGCCGGTGGTCTACGAGGCGCTGGCGGCCCTCGGCAGCATGATCGCGTCATGGACGAACAACGATGCCTTCGAGGTGCTGGCGAGCTACTCGATGTTCCAGAGCAGCATCGGCCAGGTGGTGTGGGCCGCCCTCATCGTGCTGGCTATCCTCTTCGCCATCCTGGGGCTGTACGGCATCTGTGTCCAGTTCGGACTGCTCGGTCGCGGCCGCAACCAGGCCGGTGCCGGCACCACCATGACGGCGACGGCCACGGCCACCAGCACGCAGGAGCGGGCCGAAGCGATGGTCGACTGGGACGAGGAGTTTTGATTGACCATGATGTCGCGCCGTGACAGCGCCCGCCGTGCCCGGAGGCCGGACGCCGGATGAGGCGCGGTGACGCATGAGCAACCAGGTCTACCAGACCACCGTCGAGGCCCTCGAGGCGATCCTCTCGCCGCGCGTGGTGTCGCGGTCCCTGCAAGAGGGCATGAGACAGCTCGGACGCTCTCCCGACACGGTGGACTTCGCCTCCGTCGAGAAGATCCTCAAGGCCCAGATCTACCGCCAGCTGCAGGTCAGCATGCCTGTCACCCAGGCGAAGCAGACGATCGAGGGGATCCTCGGCCGGCTGCAGTCGGTCCATGGTCAGGACGGCGCCGAGCCCGTCCCACCCGATCTCGGTCTCGCCCGCCAGGGTGAGCGCCTCGAGCAGCTGCGCTCGGCACTGAAGCCGTACAACCTGTACTTCGAATGGCCGGAGGTGCAGAAGCTGCGCGCCCAGATCCAGCTCCTGGAAACGGAGCAGGAGGCCGAACGCGAGGCGGCGTCGCTGGCCGACGACGCCGAGGCGCAGCTTCACATCGTCGGGCAGAAGCTCGAAGACCAGCTGGTGATCCAGGCACGCGAGCTGGGCGAGCTGTCCGAGGCGCTGGAGCAGGTGCGCAGCCTCGGCGGCCCGAAGGTGCGCCGGCTCGAGAACCTCGTCAACCAGATCACAGCGGCGCAGGAGGGACGGCAGCTGGCTCCCGCCGAGATCGACCGGGCCAGGCGGCTCGCCCGCGACCTGCGCAAGCTCGTCGAGTCCAGCGTCTACTCCGAGGAGCTGGAGCAGGCGTCCGGCCAGGAAGCCACGCAGCCGACATCCGCCGGGGGCGTCGACGGCGGCGTCCTGGACGTCGATAGCGAGGAGGAGGACCTCCTATCGATCGACACTGCGGACCTGGCGCCCGAGGTGAGCGCCAAGCTGCTGCTCCTCGATCTCGAGGACGAGCGCCACGACCTCGATCAGCTGGCGGCCGAGTACGCCGGCCTGCTCGAGTTCCAGCCGGCGCTCGTAGAGGCCATCGAAGCGGTCAGGACCAAGCTCGATTCCGACGCATCCATCGCCGAGGAGCTGGAGGCGTTGCGCGGCACCCTCGCCGAGGCCTTCGACATCCATCGGAAGACGCTCACCGACGAGCTCCAAGGCATCAGCGCGTCGCTGGGCGACGTGCGCGAGGAGGTCGACACCTCCGAGCTGCGGCAAGCCCTGAGCGTTTCGCTCGGCGTCCTCGGCACCACGCTCCCCAGCCAGGCCGACATCCACCACGTGCGAAACCTGCACCGGCTGGCCTTGGAGCAGGTCGAGGCGCTCGACCGCGCCGAGAGCGAGGCCCGGGCCCAGCGAGAGGCGCGCCTGGCCGACCAATCGGCCCTGCTGGAGCGCGTGGAGGCAACGCTCGAGCGCTACGACGCGCACGCCGCGGTGGAGCCCTACGGCGTGCTGCAGACCGAGGTGGCGGGCCTGCGCTCGGCGCGTGAGCAGCAGATCCTGGATCCCGGCGCCGTCGAACGGGTCCGTCGAGCCGAGGCCGAGCTGGAGTCCGCCGTCGCGCAACTGGCCGACGAACGCGTCGACCGCCAGCGCGCCACGCTGCGCAACCTGCTCGCCCTGGTGAAGGCGCTGCCCGCCCTCGATACCGTCGCCGCGCGCATCAGCAGCGTGGTCGCCGAGATCGAGCGTCAGCTCGAGGGCCTGGAGCACAAGACGCTCGACGACGCGCAGATCGAGGCGACCGCGGGGCTCGTCGACACCCTCAAGGCCGAGGTCACGGCAACGCTGCGGCGGCGTCTGGAGACGCTGACCGAGCAGGCCGCACAGCTCTCCAGTCCGCCGCTGTTGGAACGCATCCGTTCGGCCATGGACGGCCTCGAGGCCGGCGACTACCCCGATCTCGGGGGGCTTCGCGCCGCCATCAAGCAGGAGCGCGAGGCGGAGCGCAGCGAGCAGATCGGCGACCTGCACCGGCTCGAGCGTGAGGCGGCCCGCTTCGCCGGAATGGAAGGAGCCTCGTTCAGCGCGCTGCAGGAGCGCCTTTCGGCGGCCCGCGAGCGGATCGACCAGGGCCAGCTCGCTCCCGGCCTGGCGCAGGCATGGACGCTTCTGGAGCACCTCCAGTCCGAGGCCGCTCAGCGCCTGCACAACGTCTTCCCGCGGCTCGACGCCGCCCTGACCGCCTTCAAGCCCGTGGAGAAGCTCAACAGCGACGACGTGGCGAGCGTCAGGCGAATCCTGCGCCATCTGGACTCGCAGCGCGGTGCCTTCGAGCGCGTGTCGATCGGTTTGCAGTTGCAGCTGGAAGCGTCGCTCAGAGACGCGGAAACGCTTCTCGAGAAGCTCGGCGAAGAGTACGAGGCCACGCGCGACATCGCCGATCAGCTGGTGAGTGCCAACGTCCTGGACGACGTGCTGGGCCTGCTCGGGGGCGAAGCTGCGCCGTCTGGGCCCACCGCGCCGGCGGATCCCGCCATCGCCCAGCCCGACCGGTCCGCCGCGCCCGCCGCGTTCGACGTCGGCAGCCTGCTCAAGCCCTACCTCGACGAGTCCGGGGTGTCCGGCGCGGCGCTGCTGGCTGCCGACGGAGCGGTCCTGGGCGGTCGTCTGCCCTTCGCCGGCGGGCCCGCGGCCGAGCTCGTGCTGGCGTGGCACCAGGCGGCACAGCGCGGCGCGGCGACCCTGTCGCTGCCGGCGGCGCGCATCGCCACGCTCGAGTACGACGGCGCCGCGGTGGTCGCGGCGTGGCCGACGGCCGAGCACGCGCTGCTCCTGACGCTGCGCTCGAGCTCCGACGTGGAGATGCTGACGAGCCGGCTGAGGCGTGAGCTGGAGGGGCTGGCGCAGGCGCTCACCGGCGCGCACGGTGGACCTGCGCAGCCTTGACGACACCCGCGAGCTGGCGCGGCGCCTCGCCCGGCGGGCGCCGCCGGGCACGTTGATCGTCCTCACCGGGCCGCTGGGCGCGGGCAAGACCACGCTCATCCGCTTCCTCGCCGAAGCGCTGGGGAGCGAAGCTGCGGTTACGAGCCCGACCTACACGCTGGTCCACGAGTATCCGACACCTGAGGGCGTGCTGGTCCACATCGATGCCTTCCGCCTGGACGATGCCGCAGCGCTCGAGCAGCTCGGCCTCGACGAGACGTTGGAGAGGGCACGCCTGGTGGTGGTGGAGTGGGGGGCCGCCTTGCTGGCCGGCCGGCCGGAAGCGCTGTGGCTGGCGCTGGGCCGCCACGGCGACGAGCGCACCGCGACGCTCAGGGACGCCAGCGGCCGGGAACTGGGCTGGGAGCCGTGAGCCGCATCTACCTCGGAATCGACTGCGCCACCCCCTACCTGTCGCTGGCGCTGTTCGACGACAGCCGCGGACCGCTGGCCGCCTTCGCCGAGGAGGTGGGGCGCGATCACGCCGCGCGCATCGTGTCGGAGCTGGTCCGGCGGGGCGACATCGTGGTGGCGG
>CAYOXR010000447.1:0-2036 GCA_964407955.1 uncultured bacterium
GAGGCCGCCGAGCGCTTCAGTACGCCCGAGAAGCCCCGCTTCGTGGCCGGCTCCATCGGACCCACGAATCGCACGGCCAGCCTCTCGCCGGACGTGGAGCGGCCCGGCTACCGCGCGGTCGGCTTCGACGCGCTGGCAGGCGCCTACGCCGAGCAGATCCGCGGGCTCGTCGCCGGCGGCGCCGATCTGTTGCTCGTCGAGACGGTGTTCGACACGCTCAATGCCAAAGCGGCGCTGGTCGCGGCCGAAACGGTCTTCGAGGAACGCGGGGCGCGGCTTCCAGTGGTGGTCTCCGGCACGATCGTCGACGCCAGCGGGCGCACCCTCTCCGGGCAGACGCTGGAGGCGTTCGTCATCTCCTTGGAGCACGCCGAGCCGCTGGCGCTGGGGCTGAACTGCTCGCTGGGCCCCGACGGGCTGGCGCCCCACGTCGAGGAGCTCGCCGGACTGACCACACGCTTCACGCTCGCCTACCCCAACGCCGGTCTGCCGAACGCCTTCGGGGAGTACGACGAGGGTCCCGCCGAGATGCTGGCGGTGATGGAGCGCTTCCTGGCGCAAGGCTGGGTCAACGTGATCGGCGGCTGTTGCGGCACCACGCCCGAGCACATCCGGGTCTTCGCAGAGGCCGCCGCGCGCTACGCCCGGCGCGTGCCGCCGCGCCTGCCGGCGCTGCCCCGCTTCGCCGGGCTGGAGCCGCTGGTCTTGCGCGCGGACGGCAATCTGATGAACGTCGGCGAGCGCACGAACGTTTCGGGCTCGCGGCGCTTCGCGCGGCTCGTGCGCGCCGGCGACCTGGACGGCGCGCTGGCGGTCGCACGCGATCAGGTCGAGGGGGGCGCACAGATGATCGACGTGAACATGGACGAGGGCCTGCTCGACAGCGCCCGGGTGATGGCCGCCTTCCTCGATCTGATCGCTGCCGAGCCCGACATCGCGCGGGTGCCGGTGATGCTCGACTCGTCCGACTTCACGGTGCTGGAAGAGGGCCTCAAGCACCTGCAGGGCAAGGGCGTGGTGAACTCGATCTCGCTCAAGGACGGCGAGGACGAGTTCCGGCGCCGAGCCGCGGTGTGCCGTCGCTTCGGTGCCGCCGTGCTGGTCATGGCGTTCGACGAGGCCGGTCAGGCCGACACCTTCGAGCGGCGCATCGCCGTGTGCGAGCGCGCCTACCGCATCCTCGTCGACGAGCTCGGCTTCCCGCCGCAGGACGTCATCCTGGACCCCAACATCCTCACCGTCGCCACGGGCCTGGCCGAACACGACCGCTACGCGCTGGACTACCTGCGCAGCGTGCGCTGGATCAAGCGCGAGCTGCCGGGCGCACTGGTGTCCGGCGGCGTGTCGAACGTGAGCTTCGCATTCCGCGGCAACCGCGCCGTGCGCGAGGCCATGCACGCGGCCTTCCTGTACCACGGCCGGCAGGCCGGCATGGACATGGCCATCGTGAACCCGGCGTTGCTCCAGGTCTACGAGGAGATCCCGCCGGACCTGCTCGAGCTCGTCGAGGACGTGCTGCTGGCGCGCCGGGAGGGCGCCACCGAGAGGCTGCTGGATTATGCGCAGCACGTCGAGACGGACCGTCCCGTAGCGGCGCGAACGCTGGCCTGGCGGGACCAGGATGTGGCCGAGCGGCTCGAGCACGCACTGGTCAACGGCATCGCCGATTACGCCGAAGAGGACGCCGAGGCGGCGCGCCTCGCGCTCGGCTCGCCCCTCGCCGTCATCGAGGGCCCGCTCATGGACGGCATGAACGTCGTTGGCGATCTCTTCGGTGCCGGCAAGATGTTCCTGCCCCAGGTCGTCAAGAGCGCCCGGGTGATGAAACAGGCTGTCGCCCACCTGCTGCCCTTCCTGGAGGCCGAAAAGGCCGGCAGCGGCGGCACCCGGGGCCGGATTCTGATGGCCACGGTGAAAGGCGATGTCCACGACATTGGCAAGAACATTGTCGGTGTGGTTCTGGGCTGCAACAACTTCGAGGTGATCGACCTGGGTGTGATGGTTCCGGCCAAGGAGATTCTTCGTGTCGCAAAAGA
>CAYOXR010000448.1:0-6668 GCA_964407955.1 uncultured bacterium
TGATTAAGAGTCAGCTGCTCTGCCAAATTGAGCTAACGACCCGTGCGCCAGCGTCCGGTAGTGTAAGTCTCGACGGGGGCGAGCGTCAACCGCTCATGCCCACGCAAAGGCCGCCGGGAGCTTGCGCCTCCGGCGGCCCGTGCCACGTCTCCGGGGATGGGCACCCGACTACGCGGCGCTGCCCAGCTCAGCCGGCTTTGGCCGCCAGGTAGCGCACGCAGTCGTTCAGGGTGGCGACCTTGGCGTAGTCGCGCTCGGGTACGTCGATCGCCGTCTTCTCGTGCACGGCCATGATGAAGTTCAGGAAGTCGATGGAGTCGATGTCGAGCTGGTCCTGGATGCTCTTGTCCGGGTCGATGCCGCCAGCGTCGACCTCGGGCGCGATGTGCGACAGCAGCTCGATCACGAGCTCGCGCAGCTGGCTCTCACTGGCAATCGGTGCCTTCATAGCTCCTCCGGATGCTGCAGGTGATCGCTGATAGCGGTCAGGAACAGGCCGCCGCGGTGCCCGTCGCTGGCGCGGTGGTCGGCAGCCAGGGTCAGGTGCATCTGCTTGCGCACGGCGAGCATGCCGTTCTCCGCCCAGGGGCGCTCGAGGATGCGGCCGTAGCCGACGAGCGCCACCTGCGGCGGGTAGATGATGCCGAAGACGCTCTCGACGCCCTGGTCGCCGAGGTTGGTGGTGGTCATGGTGGCGTCGCTGAGCTCCGAGCTGCGGAGCTGAAGGTTGCGCGTGCGCTTGACCAGATCGCGCAGGTCGGTCATGAGCGCGTCGAGGTCCTTCTGGTCGGCGTCGTGGATGGCCGGGGCGATGAGGCCGCCCTGGCGCAGCGAGATGCCGACGCCCAGGTGCACGGCCTCGCTGGGGTGGAAGCCGTCCTCGAGGTAGAAACCGTTCACGTCGGGCACGTCCCTGGCGGCCAGCGCCGTGGCCTTGAGGACGAGCACCGCCGGCAACAATCGCCCGGTGATCGGCCTCTCGAGGTTGGCCGCCTCCAGCCACGCGAGTGCCCGCGTCATGTCCACATTCAGGCTCAGGTAGTAGTGGGGGATCTCGCGCTTCGACTTGGACATGGCCGCCGCGATGGCGCGGCGCATGGCGGCGTAACGCTGGTCGCCGGGCTCGCTCGGGCGCGGCTCGGGCGCCTCGGGGATCGTCGGCCCGGTGGGGCCCGCGCCGCTCAGGGCCGCCACCTCTGCCGGCGTCCGCGACGTCCCGGGCGCGCTCGGCACCGCTCCCGCGGCGGCGCGCACGTCGTCCTCGGTGACGGCACCGGCGGGTCCGGTGCCGGTCACGGCCGCCAGCTCGACGTCGAACTCGGCGGCGAGGCGGCGTGCGAGCGGCGATGCGCGAACGTGGACGGCCGGCGGCTCGGCGACGGCCGGGCCGGCGGCGGGCGCCGGTGCGCGTGCGGCCGGTGCCGGCCGCGGCGGGGCGGGTGTCGGCGCCGCCCCAGTCGGCGCGGCGGGCCGCTCGACTTCACGCGAGGCCGCCTCTGCAACGGCCGCCTCCGCGACCTTGGCGGCGGCATCGACGTCCTGACAGGTGATGACGCCGTGCTTGCCGCTCCCGGTCACCTCGGCGAGGTCGATGCCCAGCACCCGCGCATGGTTCCGCGCCGCGGGCGTGGCCTGCGGCCGGGCGGCCGGACTTTCGGGGATGGGTTCGGGTGCGGCTTCGACCGCGTGCGGCGGCGCCGCAGCTGGCGGAGGCGCTGCCTTGGCGGGCGTGCCGGCCGGCTCGACCGGCGCGGCCTCGACAGGTGCTGCCTCGACGGATGCAGTCTCGACCGAAGCAGGTTCGACCGCGGCAGTTTCGGCCGGGCCTGCTTGCGCGGCGGCCTCCACCACCGTCCCGGCCGGCAGGACAGTCGCCAGCGGTGTGCCCACCGGCACCGTCTCGCCGGGAGGCACCAGCAGATCGCCGATCACGCCGTCGTCGAAGATCTCTACCTCGATGGCGGCCTTGTCGGTGTCGACGAGCGCCACGATGTCGCCGCGCTTGACGCTGTCGCCGGGCTTGACGTACCACTCGAGCAGACGGCCGGCGTCCATGTCGGCGCCGAGCGAGGGCATGGTGAACTCAGCCATCGCGACCCAGCGCCTTCCTGGCGGCCGCCGCGATGCGCTCGGCGTTCGGCAGCGCCGCCTCCTCCATGTGCTTGGCGTAGGGCAGCGGCACCTCGGCGCTGCACACGCGCTCGGGCGCTGCCTCCAGCTCGAAGAAGGCCCCCTCGGCGATGCGGGTGGCCACCTCGGCGGCGATGCCGCCGCTGCGCCAGCCCTCGTCGACGATCACCACTCGGTGGGTCTTGGTCACCGAGGCCAGGATCGTCTCGTCGTCGAGCGGGCGCAGCATGCGCAGGTCGACGACCTCGGCGCCGATGCCCTCGGCGGCCAGCGTTTCGGCCGCGTCAAGTGTCTTGTGCAGCGAGCCACCATAGGTCAGCAGACTGACGTCGTCGCCCGGCCGGCGCACCGCGGCGTGAACGAGGTCCACGGGATGCGCCGGGTCGGGCGCGGGGCCCTTGCCGTTGTAGAGCAAGGCGTTCTCGAAGATGAGCACCGGGTCGGGGTCGGCCAGCGCCGGCGCCAGCATGCCGCCGGCATCCTCGACCGTGGCCGGCACCGCCACCTTGATGCCCGGGATGTGTGCGTACCAGCCCTCCAGGCTGTGCGAGTGCTGGGCCGCGAGCTGGCGACCGCCGCCCGTGGCGATGCGGATGACGACGGGCACGTTGAACAGCCCGCCCGACATGTGCAGCACGGTGGCGGCGTTGTTGAGGATCTGGTCCAGGGCGAGGAGGCTGAAGTTCACCGTCATGATCTCGACGATGGGCCGCATGCCGCCCATGGCGGCACCGATGCCGGCGCCGACGAAGCCCGACTCGGAGAGCGGCGTGTCGCGGATGCGCTCCTCGCCGAACTCCTCGAGCAGGCCCATGCTCACGGCGTAGCAGCCGCCGTAGCGGCCCACGTCCTCGCCCATCAGGAACACGCGCTCGTCGGCGCGCATGGCGGCGCGGATGGCCTCGCGGACCGCCTCGCGGTAGCTGGTGGTGGGGACCTCGGTCGGCGCCTCGGCCGGTCGCTTGGGGCTCGCGACGGTCATGACGTCACCTGCCTCTCGCCCGCGTCGGGAGCCTGAGGTTCGCTGTACACGAAGCGCTCCAGCTCCGCCGGGTCTTCCCAGGTGCCGGCCTCGGCGAACGCCACGGCCCGCTCGACTTCCTCGTCGGCCGAAGCCACGAGGCCCGCGTCCTCCTCGTCGGTGAGCAGCTCGGCGTCCCTCAGGCGCTGCCGGAACAGCTCGATGGGGTCGCGTTCTCTCCAGGCGGCGACCTCGGCCTTGTCGCGGTAGAGCTCGGGGTCGAACATGCTGTGTGCCCGGAACCGGTAGGTGCGGAACTCCACGAAGTGGGGCCCGCCCCCTTCGCGCACCGCGGCGGCCGCCTTGCGTGTGGTCTCCTCGGAGGCGAGCACGTCCATGCCGTCGACGTCCCAGGCGGGCACGCGGTAGGCGGCCGCCTTGAGTGCCAGGTGCGTCTCGGACTCCGCGCGTTCGATGCCGGTGCCCATGCCGTAGAGGTTGTTCTCGCATAGGAACAGCACCGGCAGCTGCCACAGCGCGGCGAGGTTCATCGACTCGTGGAACTCGCCCTCGGCGACCGCGCCGTCGCCGAAGAAGCAGGCCGTGACACGTTTGCGTCCCTGCATCTTGTCCGCCAGCGCCAACCCGACGGCGAGCGGCAGGCCGCCCGCGACGATGGCGTTGCCGCCGTAGAAGCGGGTGTCGGCATCGAACAGGTGCATGGATCCGCCCCGCCCGCGGCTGCAGCCCTCCTGCTTGCCGTACATCTCGGCCAGGATCGACTCGGCGGGCACGCCGCGGATCAGCGCGTGGCCGTGCTCGCGGTAGGTGGCCACCACCGCGTCTTCGGGCGTCAGCGCGCGCATGGCGCCGACCGCCACGGCCTCCTCACCGATGTACAGGTGGAGGAAACCGCGGATCTTGGTGGCCTGGTAGAGCTCGGCGCACTTCTCCTCCATGTGCCGGATGCGCAGCATGTCGAGGAGCAGCTCGTGCGCGTGCTCGCGGGTCAAGGTGTCGGTGCCCGTCATCCCTGTCCCTCCAATGTCGAGATGTCGCCCTCGGGCAGACCGAGCTCGCGAGCCTTCAGCAGGCGCCGCATGATCTTGCCACTGCGGGTGTGCGGCAGACTGTCGCGGAACTCGATCGCCTTGGGCGCCACCACCGGGCCGAGGCGCTTGCGCGCGTGACCCTGGATCTCGAGCTGGAGCGCCTCGCTCGGCTCGAAGCCCTTGTGGAGCGTCACGAAGGCCTTCACCAGCTCGCCCACCACCGGATCGGGCACGCCGATCACGCCGGCTTCCGCGACCGCGGGGTGCTCGAGCAGGGCGCTCTCCACTTCGAACGGGCCGATGAGGTGACCGGCAGACTTGATGACGTCGTCGGCGCGGCCCACGAACCAGTAGTAGCCGTCGGCGTCGCGCCTCGCCAGGTCGCCGGTGAGGTACCAGCCGTCCACGAAGCACTTCTGGTAGCGCTTGTCGTCATGCAGGTAGCCTCGGAACATCGACGGCCAGCCCGGCTCCAGCGCCAGCTCGCCCTCGGTGTCCATGGCGGTGACCTCCTCGACCTTGCCGCCTTCCAGCCGGTGCACGATGGCCGCGCGGATGCCCGGCAGCGGCCTGCCCATCGAGCCCGGTTTGACGGCCATCGAGCGGTAGTTGGCGATCATGATGCCGCCGGTTTCGGTCTGCCACCAGTTGTCGTGGATGGGCAGTCCGAAGGCCTCCTGCCCCCACACCACGGCTTCGGGGTTGAGCGGCTCGCCGACGCTGCCGATGAAGCGCAGGCTGGACAGGTCGTACTCCTTCGCCACCTCGGCGCCGACGCGCATGAGCATGCGCACGGCGGTGGGTGCCGTGTACCACACCGTCACCTTGTTCTTCGCGATGATGCCGTACCAGCGGTCGGCGTCGAGGTCGCCCTCGTCGACCACGTTGGTGATGCCGTGCAGCAGCGGCGCGATGATGCCATACGAGGTGCCCGTGACCCAGCCCGGGTCGGCGGTGCACCAGAACACGTCCCCGGGGTGGAAATCGAGCGCGTAGAGGCCGGTGATGTAGTGGTGGAGCACCGCCTGGTGCACGTGCACGGCGCCCTTGGGGGTGCCCGTGGTGCCGCTCGTGAAGTGCAGCAGCGCCATGTCCTCGGGGTCGGTAGGTGGGATGACGAACGATGTCGGCGCGGCCGCCATCAGCTCGCGGTAGTCGCGCGTGTCGGGAACCGCCGTGGGTTCGTCCTTGTCGCCGACCAGCAGCACCGTCTCGAGGTCGGGAAGGTCGCCCCGGAGCTCCTCGACCTTGCGCTTGTAGAGGCTTGGCGTGGTGACCAGCACGCGCCCCTCGCCGATCTGCAGGCGCTGCTTGATGGGGTCGGGGCCGAACGCCGAGAACAGCGGGCAGAACACCGCCCCTGCCTTCAGCGTGCCCAGGGCGGCAATGTAGAGCTCGGGCACGCGCCCCATCAGCCCGAACACGCGGTCGCCCTTGCCGATGCCCAGCTTCTGGAGGACGTTGGCGAAGCGTGAGGTCTCGGCGGCGAGGTCCGCATAGCTGAACTCGCGCACCTCGCCCGAGCGGCCCAGCCAGCGCAGCGCGATGCGCGCGGCGGCGGCTCCGCGTGCGTGGCGGTCCACCGTCTCGTGCGCGATGTTGAGTCCGCCCCCATGAGGCAACCCCTCGAGGTGCCTCCGCACGGATTCCCAGCGGAACGCCGGCGCCACGGTGTCGTAGTCGCCGAGGTTCGGGCGCGCGCCGCGAACGTCGTCCTTGGTGATGATGTCGAAACCCCTGGCAGACTCCAGCGTTCCCTGCATGTGCCGTCACCTCCTGCGGGCATGCGCCCGCATGGCCGCCGCGCCTGGGCGCAAGGGGCCGGGTGCTCCTGCCGGGGTCGCCCGCAGCCTAGGCGCGTGAGCGCGCGATTGCATCCGCGAAAGTCTGACAGTCGTGTAGGAAGAACCTCCGACAGGGACGGGACATTTGCCAGTTTCGGGACATCTCGGAGGGGCGTTCGCGGGAGCTGCCGGGGCGTGGCCTCTGCCGCGGGGCCTGCGTGGGCGCCGGTGCGTGCAGGCCGCGATCGGCCGTGAGAGCGGCCGCGTACCGAGCGGCGGCCGCCGTCGTGGCCGGGGCGGGGGTGCGCTCTGGCTGTCGGAGCGCTCAGCCTTTCGCCACCATCGAGGCGACCAGCTCCAGCACCACCACCAGCGCCACCAGCGCTTCGGCGAGGCGCCTGGCGGCCGTGTAGTACGACATCGCCACCAGCACACGCACGCCAGGCAGCACCGCCAGCACGCCGATGCCGAGGAGCATCAGCCGGTGCGAACGCAGTTGCAGCCCCAGCCGCAGCGGGTCGGCCGCGGCGTGCCCCTGGACGAGGGCGAGGACGAGTCCGGCGGCCATGAGCGCCAGGCCGAACGCCGACAGCAATCGCGACACGCGCCGCATCATGGCGTCCATGCCTGCGGGGTCGCGGTGCTCGCCGGCGGCCACCGCGCTCAGAAACCCTTCAGCAGCATCTGCACGCCGATGACGAGCATGAGCAGCACCAGCCCCCAGCGCAGCCACGACACCTT
>CAYOXR010000449.1:0-4069 GCA_964407955.1 uncultured bacterium
CGGCTGCTGGCGTCGGGGCCGCGCTGCGGGATCGGCGAGATCGTTCTGCCGGCGAACGAGCCCGGTTCGTCGATCATGCCCGGCAAGGTCAACCCCACTCAGGCCGAGGCCCTGACCATGGTCTGCGCGCAGGTCATCGGCAACGACGCGGCCGTCAGCGTGGCCGGCACCCACGGTCAGTTCCAGCTCAACGTGTTCAAACCGGTGATGATCTACAACCTGCTTCAGAGCGCGCGTCTGCTAGGGGACGCCGCCGCCTCGTTCAGCGAGCGCTGCGTGGTGGGCATCACGCCCAACCGGGCGCGCATCCGTGAGCACCTGGACAACTCGCTGATGCTGGTGACCGCGCTCAACACGCGCATCGGCTACTACAAGGCGGCCGAGATCGCGCAGACGGCGCACCAGGAGGGGCTGACCCTCAAGCAGGCGGCCGTGAAGCTCGGCTACCTCACGGAGGACGAGTTCGACGAGGCCGTCGTGCCGGAACGCATGGTGGGCGAGCGCTCCGGCTGAGCGCAGCGGCCCGGGGCGGTCACTTCTTGCGGTTGTCGATGACCTCGGCGTCCTGCGGGAGGTAGGTGACCTTCTTGGGGTCGAGGCCCTGATCCAGCTTGAGGTGCTCGACGTTGAGCTCCGCGATGACCTGGCCGCCCTTCTGCGTGAACACGAGGCGGTGCGGCAGCCAGTCGCTGGACGGCACGGTCGCCTCGACACTGACGATGTTGGCCTTGGGGTCCTTGTTGGCGAAGTCCAGCACGTAAGTCTTGGCGCCGGCGACGGCCTTCACGTCCTTGATGGAGGCGTTGAAGCCGGCGAAGATCTGGTTCAGGTCGAGGGTGAATTGCGGGGTGCTGGTGCCGTTCTGCGTGGTAGGCAGGAGCCCGCCCAGGGCGTCCGGATCGTTGGCGTCGAAGAGCGTGATCTGGTTCGTCAGGAACGTGTAGTTCTTGACGACGTTGCCGTCGAGGACGATCTGGTTGTCGGCCAGGGCATCGGGCTGGTTGATGTAGGCGCTGGCGATGTGCTTGGGCGGAATGGCCTGCACGTCCACGTTCAGCGGGATCACCGTGCCGTTGCTGTCGATGAGCTTGCCGGTGAGCGTGAAGGTGGCGTCTTTGATGGCGTTGGCCGCGTCCTTGATGTTGGCGAGGACGGTGTCGACCTCAGGCTGCTGGGCGCCGGCGACGCCGGCCACGGCCAGCGCCACCACGACCATGAGTGTCTGTACCGTCCTGCGCTGTGTTCGCAGCATGCTCATCTCCTGCAGTATCGACGCGACCGTACCTAGAAGCGTGAGAGACGCGCCCCCTGAAGGGTGCGCGGGCCGGCGTGCCGACCACCCGGGTACCTGCGCGCCGCGGCGCGCGTGCCTCGGGGACGAAGCATCTCGCGCCGCACCGCGCGGCGAGCGCACCCAGGATACATGAAGGAATCTCAATGAAGAGCGGTTTAAGCCCGTCATCACGTGCTTCCCGGGGCGCATGCTACCTTCGGCCTAGGAAAGGAGGCCGGCCATGAGGAAATGCCTCATCCTGCTCGCGTTCGCTCTCCCGCTGGCCTTTGCCCAGAAGGTCGCCATCAACCAAGAGGCGATCGTGGTCAACCCCAATCCCGCACCGAACTTCAACGTCAGCGTGTCGCTCGACAAGGACCGGACGGGTAACAGCAGGCCCGTGTACCAGCTGGGCGATAGCGTACAGATCTCGGTGCGTGTGAGCCAGTCGGCCTACGTCTACCTGTTCAGCGTGAAGCCGAACGGCGAGATCACCCAGATCCTCCCGAACCACTACGATCAGCAGGGGGAGGACAACTACCTCCGGGCCGGCGAGACGCGCGTCTTTCCGCCCGAGCATTCGCGGTACACCTTCAGCATCGCGCCGCCCGAGGGGCTCTCCAAGGTCATCGCGGTCGCCAGCAAGGTCCGCCTCGACACCCGTCAGCTGGCCCAGTTCAAGTCCGGTCAGAACTTCGCGACCAGCAACATCGGGCAGGAAGGCTTCGTGCGCGCCTTCGGGATCATCGTGCGGCCCGTACCGCAGCAGGACTGGGTGACCGACACGGCGTTGTACTACGTCGGAAGCCGGCCCCAGCAGCAACCCTCCACCGCCACCCTACGCATCGACTCCAACCCCCAGCAGGGGCGGGTGTTCGTGGACGGCAACTTCGTGGGCTACACGCCGACCACCTACCAGACGCGGCCCGGACGGCACGACATCCGCGTCACCAGGACCGGTTACGTGACCTTCCAGACGAGCGTCGATCTGCGCCCCGGCGCTACCCAGAACGTCTCCGCCAACCTGCGCCCGCTGCAGCTCACCGGGACCGTGTCGTTCGACAGCCAGCCGCGCGGGGCGAGCGTCTACCTCGACGGCCGCTACGTCGGGTCGACGCCGATCGGACGCATGAGCGTGCCTGCCGGCAGCCACAGCGCCCGCTTCTCCCTGGGGGGCTACCGGGACGCGAACGTGAGCTTCGACCTCGCCGGCGGGCAGGACCGGCAGGTGAACGTGCGCCTGAGCCCTGCGTCGGGTGCCCTGCTCATCCGTGACAACGTCGGTGGCGCGCTCGCTTTCGTCGACGGCCGCCAGGTGGGCACCATCGCCAACGGCAGCGGTCTGTTGCGCGTCGAGGACATCGATCCGGGCATGCACGAGCTGACGTTGGTGGCGCCCGGCTATCACACCTACGTCACCGGCTTCAGCGTACAGGCCGGTCAGACCACGCAGCTCTACGCCAGCCAGTCGCACTTCTGAGGGATGTGACGCGAGGCGTGAGGATGCCGGCTGTGAAGCCGACGTCGCGAGGCGGGTGCCACGGTGCTCGCCTCGCGACGCCCGGGGGCCCAGCTGCCGCTCCGAACACGGCCCTTGCCGCGCTACAATCCCGGCATGAGGGCGGCTTCTTCTGGGATCACGGCGGTGGTCCTCGGCGGTGGCGAGGCAGGCGACCGCATGGCTGGCGCGGCCGGGGTGGAGGCCAAGGCGTTGGTGCCGCTCGACGGCAAGCCGATGGGCGCCTACGTGTTGGAGGCCCTGCGCGCCTGCCCCGAGGTCGGCTGGATCGTATACGTGGGTCCGGTGAACGTGCGGCTCCGCGGCCTCTACGACGTGGCGGTGCCGAGCGGCCTGCGCCTGGTGGACTCGCTGTCGCTGGGCTTGGGTGCCGCGCTCGGAACGGCCCCGGCAAGCCGGCTGCTGGTGGTGACGGCCGACATCCCGTGGCTCTCGGCGGAGGGCGTGAGCGCGTTCGTGGCCGCGGCTCCGGATGCCGAGCTGGTGTACCCGGCGGTGACGGAGGCGGCGTCCGTGGCGCGGTTCCCGCATCAGAAGCGCACCTACGCACGCTTGCGAGAGGGGCGGCTGACCGGCGGCAACGCCGTGCTGCTCTCGGGAGGCGCCGTGTCGCGTTTGTTGCCGTTCATCGATCGCGCCTACCGGGCGCGCAAGAATCCCCTCGCACTGGCACGTCTGTTCGGGCTCGACGTGCTCGTGGCGGTGCTGCTGGGCCGGGCCCGCATCGCCTGGGTGGAGCACCGGCTGGAGCGCATCTCGGGCATCCGGGCGCGTGCCCTGGTGACGGAGGACGCGGCGCTGGCGGCCGATGTGGATCGCCCCGCACACCTCCCTGGAGGACTCAGTGAGGGACGCCCAGGCGCTCCCGGAGTCGGGGCCTAGGCCGCGTCATGGGGCGCGCAGCGCGGTCATGAGGCGTCCCGGGCAGCTTCGCAGTGCTGCCTTCTGGGGCGGGGTGGCCTCCCTGGCCTTCGCGCTGCTGGTGTCCTTCGTGGTGTTCTTGCTGTTCGGCAGGATCGGGCGTCTGGGCTTCGCCACGTTCAACG
This sequence comes from uncultured bacterium, assembly GCA_964407955.1. Lineage (GTDB taxonomy): Bacteria > Deinococcota > Deinococci > Deinococcales > Trueperaceae > JASBRS01. Next base: position 3,839 of record CAYOXR010000449.1, read on the forward strand.
CGGCGGGGCTGGTGGAGGGCGTGGTGTTCCTGCTGGCGTACGGCGGCGCGCTGATCTACGCGCGATCCGCACTGCACCTGCCCAGCCCGACGCTGCTCAGCTACGGGCTGCTGGTGCCCCCCAACGCTCGCAAGGCAGCCGGGCGGGTGCCTCAGGTCAACGCCGACTCGGTGGTGCACACGCTGGCGGAGAACCGCGTCGTCATCGTCAAGGAGGCCGGGGTGCCCGTCG
>CAYOXR010000450.1:0-5895 GCA_964407955.1 uncultured bacterium
TTCCGCTCGGAGGTCGACGCGGCCGCCGTCTACGTCAACGCCTCGACACGCTTCACGGACGGATTCGCGTTCGGTTTCGGGGCGGAGATCGGCATCAGCACACAGAAGCTGCACGCCCGCGGGCCCATGGGACTGGTGGAGATCGTCACCTACAAGTACCTCGTCGACGGCGACGGTCAGGTGCGCGACTAGCCGGGCGGTTCGGTGGGCGCGCCGGCCGACGTCAGCGGCAGCGACACGGAGAGAACCGCACCCCCCTGTGGGTGGCCGGCGGCGGTGACGTTGCCGCCATGCAGGCTCACCAGGCTACGCACGATGCTCAGTCCTAGGCCGCTGCCGCCGGTCGCCCGGGAGCGCGCCTCGTCCGCGCGGTAGAAGCGTTGGAAGACGCGCTCGCGATCGGCCTCGGGGATGCCGGGGCCGTGGTCGCGCACGCTCAAGATGGCCCGCCTGCCATCGCGTCGCAGGCTCACCTCGATCGTCGTGCCCGCCGGTGCGAACCGGTGGGCATTGTCGAGCAGGTTGACCAGCACCTGACGCAAGCGGTCTGGGTCGCCGTCGACGCTGGCTTCGGCCAGCTCGGTGACGACGCGGACGCCGCGCTCGGCGGCGTGCGCCCCGAACGATGCGCTCACCTCGCCCGCGAGTGCCCTCAGATCGACGGGGACGCGGCGCATGGCCAGCTCACCGCTCTCGGCCCGGGTCAAGAGCCGGAGGTCCTGCACCAGGCGCGTCAGAAGCGTCACCTCGTCGCCCAAGCGATGGAAGGTCGTCGGGCTGCCGTCGAGCAAGCCATCCTCCAGCGCTTCCAGCTCGCCCTTGAGGACCGTGAGGGGGGTCCGCAGCTCGTGCGCGATGTCGGCGATGAGACGCTGCTGTTGCGCCTCCTCGCTGCTGAGCCGGTCCGCGAGCTGGTTGAACGCCGTGGCGACCTCCGCCACCTCGTCGCGGCCCCGCTCGTCAGCGCGTGCCGTGCGCTCGCCGGCGGCGTAACGCTGGGCGACCTCGGTGAGCCGCTTGAGGGGTCGCGTCAACCTGATCGCGAGGAACGCCCCGGCCGCTGCCGCCAGGATCAGAGCGATCGCCGCGGCTTCGCCGTTGGCGCGCCACAGATCGCGGACGAGCAGGGCGTGGCGCGTCCCGGCTGCGACCGGGCCAGGACCAGAGCGCGCCGATCCAGTGCCGTGTCCGTCGCTGGGGGCGCCGGCCCTGGCAGGCGGGACGGTCGCCGCGCCGGTGCGGTCCCGGGTCGTCGGCGCGGCCGGCGAGGACACCGGGACCGGCGTCTCCAGGAGGCGGCCGACACGACGCTCGGCGACCTCCACGGCGAGGAGGGCCGTCACCGCGACGGCGGCGAGTGCGACCAGCGTCACCGCCAGGGTTAGGCGGGTGCGCAGTCTCACGGGCGGGTTCGGAGGCGGTACCCCACGCCGCGAACGGTTTCCAGCATGTCAGCGCAGGGACCGAGACGGCGTCGCAGGTTCTTGATATGAGCGTCGACCGTGCGCGTGTCGGCCGACGGGTCGTCGAGGACGTCCAGAAGCTCGCGGCGGTGGAAGGCGCGGTTGGGATGCTGGGCGAGGGCGCCGAGGAGCCTCAACTGGGTGGGACTGAGAGGCAGCCTGGTCTGCTCGCAGCGCGCTTCGAAGGCATCGAGGTCGACGGCGAGAGGCCCGGCGCTGAACCGCTGGGCGGGCTTGAGATCGCCCCGCGCCCGCCTGAGCACGGCGCGCACCCGCGCGACCACCTCACGCGGGCTGAACGGCTTGACGATATAGTCGTCGGCGCCGAGTTCGAGGCCGACCAGGCGGTCCACCTCCTCGGCCCTGGCCGTCACCATCAGGATCGGCACGTCGGAGCTCGCCCGCACCGTGCGGGTCACCTCCAGGCCGTCGATCTCGGGGATCATCAGGTCGAGCACGATGACGTCGGGCGCCGCGGCTCGCCACGCTTCCAACGCCCGCCGGCCGGTGGAGGCGCGCTCGGTGCGGTAGCCCGCGTCACGCAGGTAGCGTTCGAGGACGTCCGCGATGCGCGGCTCATCCTCGACGATCAGCACGGTCTCGTCCATGACTCCCTAGTCGAGAGGGTAGCGGGGCCGGGCGATCGGCGCAACGGGCATTCGGCCCCGGTCGCGCTGCAGCGGGCCCGGCCTAGTGCCGGCCGGTGCCGCCGGTAGGCGGCGCGGTCGTCGCCTGCGCGTTGACGCTCGGGGCGCCGCCGCCCGGCACGGGCGCCATGTCCTTCGCCGGCACCACCTTGTCGGGGGGTGCGGCCGGGCTGAGCTCCTGGGAGGTGGCGCCGCCGAAGCTCGCCACGAGGCCGTCGGCGAGCGTCTGACGTTCGTGCGCCGTGAGCCGCGCCGTCGGGTGCAGCCAGGCATAGTACAGAGGCGGCATGCGGCCGGTCCTCACGGCGCGCGCGGCGCGATCGGCTGCCACGCCGGCAAGCGATGTGGCGGAGAAATCGAGTGCGGCGCGCCCTTCCGCGACGTGATGGGCGATCAGCCACGACGCCGGGGCGATGCGGCTGTACCACGGCCAATGGGTGAGGTTGCTATGGCAGTCGTAGCAGGCGCGGACGGCAAGCGAACGGGTCAGTGGGCTGTTCCAGGACGGTTGGGCCAGGGCCGGCGGGTTGTGCCGCAGCCCGGGCACGGGCACGAACTGCACCAAGATGGCAAGGCCCACCACCACCAGCAGGGCCGCGAACAGCCGGCTTCGGCTCATCGAATCCTCCGGCGGGCGCGTCGTGGCGCGTCCGGGCTATGCGTGCGCGCCTGGCATCCGCCCGGACCGTAACGTGGCGGCGTTAGGCGAGCGTGAGCCCGGACGGCCCGTGCCGCCTGGTTCACGGCATTTAGATGCGTCCCTGACGGTGAAATCTCTTTGACCGGCCGAGCCCGGGCAAGGTATAATGCCTTGGTTGGGGTATTGCCCCTTTTCCCATGCGCATCGCATCTGTCGAGCGGAGGCATGACTTGAGCATTTACAGTGCCGAGAGCATCAAGGTGTTGAAGGGACTGGAGGGCGTCCGCAAGCGCCCGGCGATGTACGTGCAAGGCGGTACGGGCGTCGACGGTTACCATCAGCTCCTCACGGAGATCATCGACAACGCCATCGACGAGGCCCTGGCGGGCTACGCCGATACGGTGCGGGTGACCCTCAACGCCGACGGCTCGGCGACGGTGACCGACAACGGGCGGGGCATCCCCGTCGAAGTGATGAAGAAGGAAGGTCGACCGGCGATCGAGGTGATCTTCACCGAACTGCATGCCGGCGGCAAGTTCGACAACAGCTCCTACAAGGTGTCGGGCGGTCTGCACGGGGTGGGCAGCTCGGTGGTCAATGCCCTGTCGGCCTTCCTGACGGCCGAGGTGTCCGTCGGTGGCAAGCTCCACCGGATCCGCTTCGACAGGGGCGAGGTCACCGAGCCCATTCACGAGGTGGGCAAGGCTCCCAAGGGCGTCACTGGCTCGACCGTGACCTTCCGTCCGGACCCGATGGTGTTCAAGGACGTGCGCTCGTTCGACTACCAGCGGATCAAGCGGCGCCTGCGTGAGCTGGCGTTCCTGACGGGCGGTCTCAAGGTGGAGCTGCAGGACGACCGCAGCGACGAGACGCGTCACGAGGTGTTCCAGGAGCACGGGGGCGTGGGGGCGTTCGCCGCCTATTTGGCCAAGGACAGCAAGGTCCTGTACGACAAGCCGGTGTTCATCAGCGGTACCGCCGTCGTCGAGACCGACGCGGCTCGGCACGACATCGAGGTCGAGGTCGGCCTCGTCCACACCGGCGGCTACGGTCAGAACGTGCTCACCTACGCCAACATGATCACCAACCGCGACGGTGGCACCCACTTGACCGGCTTCAAGACGGCCTACACGCGCGTGCTCAACAACTACGCCAAGACGAAGAACCTGCTCAAGAAGGGGGATCCGCCACCGACGGGGGACGACTTCCTCGAGGGGATCTCGTGCGTGATCTCGGTGAAGCTGCCTGACCCGCAGTTCGAGTCGCAGGCCAAGGTGAAGCTCCTCAACCCCGAGGCCCAGACGGCGGTGCAGTCGGTGGTCTACGAAAAGTTCGCCGAGATCCTGGAGGAGAACCCGCGCGTGGGTCGAGCGATCATCGAGAAGGCGGCGAACGCGGCGCGTGCGCGCGAGGCCGCTCGGAAGGCCCGCGACCTGGTCAGGCGCGCCAATCCGCTGGAGAACGACGACCTCCCTGGCAAGCTTGCCGACTGCCAGTCACAGGACCCGGCCCAGAGCGAGATCTACATCGTCGAAGGGGACTCGGCCGGAGGCAGCGCGAAGCAGGGACGCGAGCGTCGGTTCCAGGCCATCCTGCCGCTCCGGGGCAAGATCTTGAACGTCGAGAAGGCCAACATCGGTAAGATCCTCAAGAACACCGAGATTCGCGCGATGATCGCCGCCATCGGGGCAGGCATCGACGGCACGGGCGACGACGCCCATTTCAACCTCGAGGACGTCCGCTACCATCGCATCATCATCATGACGGACGCCGACGTCGACGGCAGCCACATCCGCACGTTGCTGCTCACCTTCTTCTATCGCTACATGCGTCCCCTCATCGATGCCGGCTACCTCTTCATCGCCCAACCGCCGCTGTTCGGGGTGCGCTTCGGGCGGGCCAGGGAGCTGACCTACGTCTACGACGAGAGCGCGTTGCAGCGCCTGCTCCGTGAGAACAAGGGGAAGAAGGTCGAGATCCAGCGCTTCAAGGGGCTCGGTGAGATGAACCCGGAGCAGTTGTGGGAGACCACCATGAACCCGGAAGGCCGCGTGCTCCGGCGCGTCACCATCGAGGACGTGCTGGAGGCCAGCGAGACCTTCGAGATGCTGATGGGCACGGAGGTGCCACCCCGCCGGGAGTTCATCGAGGACAACGCCCACCGCGCCGAGCTCGACCTGTAGGAGCGAGTCGCGGGGGCCGGGCGCGCTCGCCCGCAAGAGGACGGCTAAGGGGCACCGGCGTTGGCCGGTGCCCCTGGTTCATGCCTCGCCTGCTGGCTGGGCCTTGTCCGCCGAGCCGCGGCCGGTGTGTGCCTACTGGCCCTCGCTGAGCTTCGGCGTTCGCGTCTGCAGGAACGCCACCAGCTGGTCGATCTGCTGTGACGACAGCTGGCTTCCGAACGCGGGCATGTTGTAGCCGCCGTTGGCGATGCGCCACGTCATCTCGATGCCGGTGAGGCGGTTGCCCACGTAGGTCAGGTTGGGGCCACGGAACCCGCCATAGTTGCCGATGCGGTGGCACTGTTCGCAGCCTTGATCATGGAAGAGCTTGGCGCCGGCCAGGGCCTTGTCGCTCACCGAGCCGACGACCTTGGTGGGCAGGGGCGGCGCGTCGTAGCGTGGCGACCACGGCTCCCAGGTCGCCAGCCACCAGAACGACGCGATCGCCACGATGACGATGCTGACGATGCCGATGGCCCACGGCCGCCGCAGGGGGTGCCGTTCGCCCTGACGCGCCCACAGCGGCATCAGGAACAGCACCAGGAAGACCAGCAGGGGGCCGCCCACGATGACATACGGCGTAAGCAGGTGCGGGATGAGGGCCAGCACGCCGAAGTACCAGAGCAGGTACCAGTCCGGCTTGGGCGTCGCGACAAGGTCGGTCGGATTCGGCGCGCCCGCCAGGTGAGGCGGCCCGACCGAGATCGCCAGCCCGACGATGACGACGATCATCACGACCGCGAACAGCACGTCGCGCCAGGCGGCGTCCGGCCAGAACGGCACGCCGTCGCGCTGGAGCATGGCGTGGTAGTCCTGGACGTAGGTCTTGGAGTTGACCGGGTTCCCGGGCTTGGGGGGCTCCGAGATGCCGTTACGGATGACCATCCACAGGTGCGGGGCCAGCAGCATGATGATCAGGATGG
>CAYOXR010000451.1:0-5940 GCA_964407955.1 uncultured bacterium
CGCACCAGCATCGTCATCGCGCACCGACTGTCGACCATCCAGGATGTCGACCGCATCATGGTCATGCGCAAGGGGCACCTCATCGAGGAGGGCAGCCACCAGGAGCTGGTCAAGCAGGACGGCTACTACCGCAAGCTCTACGAGCTGCAGTATCGCGACCAACCCGGCGCCGGCTGAGCGTCGGCGCGCCCGCGCCGCCGCGCCACGCCCGCGCCCGACGACACCGCGCCGTCACCGGCGACGCTACGTGTCCATCCGCCGGCGGCGTCCGCCACGCGCCGCTACAGCCCGACGAACAGGTCGTCGACGGGCGGCTCGGGGAAGGCGCCGCGCACGCCACCGAGGGTGAAGGCCTCCCAGCTCATGAAGGAGCGCCACGCCTCCGGCTCGCCGTCGCGGCCCGCGAAGCTCGAGTTCGGCCCCACCTGGCTGCGGTGCGAGCGGATGGCACGCTCCTTCGCCTCGAGCCAGGGGCCCACGTCGAGCACCGCCGCGAACGAGTCCTCGCTCACGGCGTAGCGGGCGGGATCGAGGCCGGCCATGGGGCCGCCGCGCCGCCGGGCCTGCAGCTCGCGCATGCGCTCGAGCGGCATGGCGTTGAAGTACAGTCGCCGCGGCGGCTCGGCGACCACGTTGCCCGCCGACCAGAAGGCCGCGGTGGCGGCGCGCTGGGTGCGGAGGTGGTCGATGTGGCCGTAGGCGCCGTGCGGGTCGAAGGTGAGCATCACCCGCGGCTGCAACCGGATCACCCACGGCAGAAGGGCCTCCTCGATCTCGAACTCGTCGACGTTCATGAGCGCCTGCGGGTCGTCATGGCGGGTGCGCTCGTGCCGGCCCGAGTCGTGGAAGCCGAGGAAGATCGGATCGTGGATGCCAAGCGCGCGGCAGGCGTCGCGAAGCTCCTCCTCGCGCAGGGCCCCGACATCAACGCCCGGATCGATGTCAGGGTCGGTGATCTTGCCCGATTCGCCGCGCGTCGTGCAGATCAGGTGGACGTTCACGCCCGCGGCCGCGTAGCGGGCAAGGGTGCCTCCGGTGCCAAAGGCTTCGTCATCGGGATGGGCGTAGATGGCGAGTAGCGTCATGCCCAATCCTACGGCGGTGCGGCTGCCAGAGGGGGCCGGCAACCCACGCAGGCCGCGTCCGTCGCGTTTCGGGCGGGCCCGTCGCAGCCGCGCCCGCAGCGCATGCGAGCGTTCCTCATAATCCTCACAAAGGCTTCAATAGCGCCTCAGGCCGCGGCGCTACAGTGCGAAGTGAAGGGCAACGTCGTAACACCTCCTAGAGACACGTGACCCCTCCACGAAAGGCCGGACCGCCCTCGCCGGCCTTTCATTTTTGTGTGGCGCCTTACTGCTTGAGCACCTTCACGCGGTAGAAGAAGGGGATCTCCTGACCCGGCTCCATGGACGAAAGCACCGTCCAGCGCACATTCGTGTAGCTGGTCGGCTCCGCCACCTTGCGGTCGGCACCGGTTCCCGTCAGCACGGGCGGCTTGGAGAACGTCTTGCCGCCGTCCGCTGAGAACTCGGTCAGCAGCGTGCTGCTCGACGGGGTAGCCGAGTTCGGGACGTACTGCATGCCATTGGGCACGGGCGTGCTGATCTGCACCACCCCGCTCGGCAGGGTAGTGTTCGACACGTTCTTCGCGAAGAGCCGGTACTCCACGATCTGACCGGGGCGGGCGCTGTCCGCCTTGGTGAGCTTCTCGCTCTTGGAGCCGTCCTTGTTGGTGACCTCGCTGACGATGTAGATCTCGGTGCGGAGCTGGATCGGGTTGCTGGTCGCCGACGGGGTGCCGCCGGGCTGGGCATTGTTGTTCTGAGCCAGCACGGGCGTAACGGCCACCACCGCGAGCAGCGCGGTCACCACGGGCAGGGCGTACCATCGAGGTGTCATCGCCCAACGATACCAGGGGATCGTGACGCTGTCTTGAAAGCTGGTTCAAGGAACGGCCAAGCCGCCCGGCACCCGCCGGCGCAGGCGCCTCAAGGGGCGGCGCCGGACTCCGGTGCGCCCCCCGGTGGCGCGGCCGGCTGCGCCGTAGCGGGCCCCGGCTCGCCCGTGGCCAGGCCGCCGTCCACGGCGGAACCTGCGAACGAAACGTAGGGACGGGCCTGGGCCACGCCGTTCGCGGCGGCCGCCTTGAACCACCTGAGCGCGCCCGTGAAGTCCTGGGGAACGCCGTTGCCGTGGAAGAGCGCGAGCGCGTACTGGAACTGCCCGGGACCGTACCCCTCCTCGGCCGCCGCCTTGAACAGGCTCACCGCCTGCTCCGGATCGCGTGCCACGCCCATGCCCCGCACGTAGAGCCGGCCGAGCTCGACCTGCGCCTGGGGGTAGCCTTGGTCGGCTGCGCGCTGGTACCAGGCGGCGGCATCATGGTTGCTCCAGGGCCGACCCTGGCCATTCTCGGCCATGTAGCCGAGCATGTACTGGGCGCGCGCGTTGCCGGCCTCGGCGAGCGGCGTCCACACCCGGGAGGCCTGCGCAAAATCGCCGTTGCCGTAGGCCTGCATGCCGGCCTCGACGGTGTCCCCCGTGTCCGAGCCGGCCGGATGCAGGCCGTTCAGGAGCTGAAGCGCCACCAGCAGCGCGAGCGCCGCCGCGAAGCCGATCAGCAGGTACACGCGCACATCCGGTCTGCGTCCTCGAGGCGACGTCGTGCTGGCAGGCGGGCCGGTCTCCGGGACGCGCTCGCCGGCGGCCGCGGGGGCGACGTCATCGTCGGCCGCGTCGCCTTCGGCCAGCACGGCAGTGGCCGGCCCCTCCACGAGAGCGGTCCGCTCGGGCTCGGCGTGGGGCGAAGGCACCCAGCGGGTCGAGGACAAGAACACATTGGCAGGCGGAGTCTCGTGCCCGTCCCCGGGCCGCGGCCAGGCGGCGGTCTCGCGCTCGGCCTCGAGCCGACGCCTCGGCAGCCGCCCGGCCGGCGCGTCGGCCGGACGCACCGACACGGCCACACCCGCGTCCCTGAACGCCCGCGCGATGAGGTCCGCCTTCTCCTCCAGGACCGGCTTGGTCACCGGCCCGATGCGACCGGACAAGAGCTTGCGCACGCGCTTGGCGTCCATGGCAAAGCGCTCCGCGATGCGCTCGGCAATCTCGTCGACGAGCTCGCCGGCCACCGGTTCCCTGACCTCGACCACGAATCGCGTCTGAGCCATGATGCCCGCCCCCGTGACGAAGGCCATTGTAAACGGCATCCGGCAGGTTCCGTAGTCTGCTATTGCGCTTTCTGCCGCTGGACACGGGGTGCACGGCCTCCTCCAAACACCGGGCGGAGGCGGCGTTGGGGCACGGCGGGATCGGCGGGCGGCGCCCGGATGATATCCTCGACATACCCATGAAGCTGCTCCTGACGATCGTTCAGGACGCCGATGCCGCCCGCCTCCAGGAGGCTTTGAGCGAGCAGGGGCTGCAGTCCACCAAGCTGGCATCGACCGGCGGGTTCCTGCGCGAAGGCAACACCACGCTGCTCATCGGCGTGGAGACGGCCGATCTCGAGGGCGTCAAGGGGATCGTCGCCGCGACCTGCCGCGAGCGCACCAAGGTGATGAGCGCGACCTCACCGGTCAACCCGCTCGAAGGCGTGATCACCAACCCGCCGCTGGAGGTGCCGGTGGGCGGTGCCATCGTGTTCGTGCTCAGCGTCGACGAGTTCCTGCGTTTGTAACGGCTCGCGCGACCGTGAACAGGCGCGTGGCGAAGGCGACGCACACGCCCGCGCCGGCACGCGATCGCGCCCCCGGCTCAGCCTCGGGTGCCGAGCGCGCGGAGGTCCAGTGCCCTCAGCTCGCGGAAGCGGAAGGCGAACGCCAGGGCCAGCCCCCCGCTGACCGCCGCGGCCGCGAAGATCGCGGAGTAGCCGAGGAGCGGCAGCACAGCACCGGCCAACACGGGCGCCAGGCTCGGGGCGGTGAGGAAGGTGTTCGTGAGCCCTACGTAGAGCGTCCGCTCCTCCTCGGGAGCGACCGCGTACAGCAGGTTCCAGGCAGCGATGCCGACGCTGGAGTTCCCGGCGGCGGAGAACGCGAACACCAGCATGAACGGGTGCCAGCTGGGGGCGAGCAAGGCGGTGACCGGCGCCGCCAACAGCAGCACGATGCCGATCTGGAGGACTGTCACGTTCCGGGCGCGGTTGGCGGGGACGCGGAATACGAAGTTGGCGCCGATGGCGGCGAACGTGGCGATGATGACGTAGGTCCCCAGTTCCCGTGGGGGCGCGCCCAGCACGTGGATCGCGTACACGGCATAGAAGGGGTCGGCAAGCTGCAGCAGCAGGCCCAGCATACGTACCCGCAAAAAACGTCGCAGGCTCGCGTCGCGCGCCAGAACGCCCGGAATCCCGCCGATCATGGCCAGGAACGGCTGGCGCAAGGCAGGCTTGCCCGCAGGCTCGCGCACCATGCTGAACGACAGGTAGGACACGCCCGCAAGTACCGTGCCGAGCAGGAACACCATGCCGAAGTTGCGCGGGAAAGGCGTGGCACCCGCGAGGATGTGTCGAAGCACCAGCCCTGCCAACAGCGCGAGCGCGCCGCCGACCGCGTTGCGCAGAGCCCAGAACGTACCCAGCCGGAAATGCGGCACGACCTTGGCGGTGACGTCCGCGAACGGCACGCCCGTCACCCCGCCGGCCACGGCGTTGACCGCGATCATGGCGAGGACCACCAGCGCAACGGCGCCCATGTGGTCACCCAGCACCATGACGGACGCCGTCATGGTCCCCCAGGCCAGCACCCGGACCAGCGACATGCGCCGGTACCAGGGCATCTTGAGCGGTTGCGGCGCCAGCCGGTGAGCCACGAACAGTTGCGGGAGGTACCAGCCGCCGACGGTCAACGCGGGAACCAGGCCGATCACCGAGCCGGGCGCCCCCAGGGCGGCGAGGAACGGTGCCAGCACGAGGGTGGGATGGAAGAACGCCTGCGAGCCGTTGATGAAGATGCCGTTGTAGACGCCGAGCCAGAAATTGCGATCCGGCCTCGACGTCCCCTGCATGAGCGCCATCGTACGCCGCCGCCGGCCCGCCCGGGCCCATGCCTGGCGCGCAACGCCGGCGTGTCGCTCACCGGTGCGGCCGCGCCGCGCCGGGGCGCACCGGCAGCCGCGTTCTACCGGGCCGCCGGGCTGACCACGTGCGGAGGGGCGCACGCCCCGTCTTGTCACCGCCCCGGCTGTCGGCGTGGCTCCTGCGAACGATCGGAAGAACGCTTTGCAGGACGCATGTCTCTAGCCCCACCAGCGAAGTGTGCGGATACTCGACCCAAGGAGAGCCCTGCTCGTCGTTGAGGGAGAGGAGAAGCCATGCCCGTCTCCGTCCACCGCGTCCGCTACTACTACGCGACCCTCGCAGAGATCCCCGGACAGACGTACGGCGTGTTGTCGCAGCTTGCAGCCTGCGGCGTGAATCTGCTGGCCTTCACGGCGGCGCCGGTGGGGCCGACGCACGTACAGTGGTCACTCTTCCCCGCCGACACCAAGGAGTTCGAGGCCGTGGCCCACGACATCGGCCTGCCGGTCTCCGCCGTGCAGGACGCGCTTCTGGTCCAGGGCGACGACCGCCTCGGAGCGCTCGCCGAGCTGCACGAGAGGCTGTCTACGGCGAAGGTCGACGTCTACGCCACCAGCGGCGTGACGACCGGAGGCGGCCGCTTCGGCTACGTGATCTACGTCAAGCCCGACCAGGTGGACCGCGCCGCCGATGCGCTCCACGCCGTGGCGACCTGAGGCCGGGAGCGCGCCAGACAGCTGTCCACGGCCGCCGCTGTGAACGCGAAGATTGCGCCGTGGACGCAACCTTTGCCTCATGCGCTTCGTTGACAAGGCGCCGCGCGAACCCGTACACTACAGCTCGCTCGGGGCTGTGGCGCAGTTGGGAGCGCGCCTGAATCGCACTCAGGAGGTCAGGGGTTCGAATCCCCTCAGCTCCACCAA
>CAYOXR010000452.1:0-2840 GCA_964407955.1 uncultured bacterium
GAGCCGCTCACCATCACCGGGGTGGCCGACCTCGGGCGCTACGGTGAGCTCACGCTCGCCCGAGGGCGGTTGTTCGCGCCTACCCAGGGCGTGCCTGACAGCGGCCCCGCGACGCTGGGCCGCATCGTCCTGGACGACGGCAGTTGGCTGCCCGACCCTCGGCCGCCGCCCTACCGGCTGCCGGACGGCCGGCCGCCGCGCGTCGGCGACGTGGTCGGCGGCCTGCTGGCGGTGGTGGTCCAGTACGCCCCCGGCGCCTACGCACTCGAACCGGTCGGGCGGCCCCGGCCGCACATCGCCAACCCCCGTCCCGGCACGCCCCCCGCCGTCGGCGGCGCCATCCGGGTGGCGAGCTTCAACGTCCACAACTTCTTCGTCACGCTCCACGGGCGCGGCGCGCGCACCCGGAGCGAGTACCTGCAGCAGCGCGACAAGCTGGTGGCCGCCATCATCGGCCTCGACGCCGACGCCGTGCTGCTGCAGGAGGTGGAGGCCGACGGCATGACCGCCGACGACGCCCTGGTGAGCGCCGTCAACGCGCGCCTGGGCGGCCCGGTCTACGCCGCCGTGCCCGATCCGGCAGGCGGCGTGGGCGGTGACCTCATCAAGCAGGCGATCCTCTACAGGTCTGCGACGCTGAGGCTGATCAGCAGCGCCAGCGATCCGGCGCCGGTGTTCGAGCGGGCGCCGGTCGCCGCTACCTTCCGCCTCCCGCAGGGCGGCGTGTTGAGCGTCGTCAACGTCCACCTGAAGGCCAAGTCGGGTTGTCCGGCCGCCGGCGACGTCGACCGCGGGTACGGCTGCTGGAACCTGCGACGCAGCGCCCAGGCACAGGCCGCGCTCGCGTTCGCGGCGGCGCTGGCCCGCCGCTCGGGCAGCCCCGACGTTCTCGTCGCCGGCGACTTCAACAGCTACGCTGCCGAGCCACCGGTGGCTCTGTTCAGACGCGACGGCTACCTGGACGCGGCCGCCGGCCTGCCGCCGGCGGCGCGCTACAGCTACGTCTACGCCGGCGCCTCCGGCACCCTCGACTACGCTTTCCTGAGCCCATCGCTGGCCGGCCGGCTGACGGGTGCCGGGTACTGGCACATCGACGCCGACGAGTCGTCCCTGCTGGCCGCCGGCGGCGGCTTGGCGCCGGCGGGCGCAAACGTGGCGGCAACGCCCTTCCGGGCGTCGGACCACGATCCGCTGTTGCTGGGTCTGGACACTACCGCCGGCGGCCGCTGAGGCCGGCACGGCCTACCGGCTGGCCGCTCAGGCGACCTTGTGCGACTTGTCGGGGTCGGCCTGGGCCACGCTCAGCCAGGCATCGGCGCTGGCGGTGCGTGCGCTGCGCTCGGCGTGGACCGTCTTGCGTACCCGCTTGGCCTCGCGCCTCAGGATCTCGCGCTCGGCAGCGATGAGCTTGACCAGGTCGCGGTGCGTCGACGTCCCCGCAAAGACCGCCCGCTCGTAGCGGGTCACCATCGCCTGGAGCTCGGTGTCCGAGTAGCGCTTGATGCTGCGCGAGCCCTCTGCCATGGTCGAAGCCTAGCAGTGGTCCACTAACGGCTCTCTTACCGGAGGCGGCCGGCCGTCATGGCGCAACGGCGACCCTCGAAGCCTGCCCAGCGCCCGCCGCTGGATGGGCGGCAGCGCCTGGTACACGCTTTGCACCGCCGGGGCTCAGTCGCGGCCGTCGTCACGCTCGCTGCCCGCGGGCGGCGGTTCCGCCGGAGCGGCCGAGGCGGTGTCGCCCGCATCGCCCTCGCCCTCCCGCCGTTGCTCGCCGTGCGGCGCGGCCCCCGGTGCGCCCGTCTCCTCCTCGGCCGCTTCCCGCCGCGACCGGCCGTACCACAGGAGGCCCGCGCCGATCACGAAGAACAGCAGGAAGCTGCCGAAGCGATGGAAGACGAGCAAGATCAGCGCCAGGATGATCGCGGCGGCTCCCCACGAGGAGGCCCGGAAGCGCCGACCGCTCACGACCGCCCCCCCTGCGGGCGGCCGGCGGCATGTGCGGTGTGTCCAATGCCGGTCGCTGTCATCCCCTCAAGGGTAGCAGCCCGGCCCCGCCGGCCGCGCTCGCGATGCCGGCGCCCGCCGCCGTGGGTGCGGCCAACGCGCACCGCGCCGGCCGCCCGCCGCCCATCTCGGCCCGGCTTCAGCCGGAGGAGAAAGCGCCCGTGAGGACGAAGCCAAGCAGGTAGCCGAAGGCGGAGACCCCCAGGCCGACGACGAACATGTCGAAGCCGCTGCGCACCCAGGGTCTGCCGGTGAAGACGCTACGCGCCGCGCCCACTACGAAGTGCATCGCCATGGCGACCACGAACGCGCTCCACGCCACCACCGGACCCGCCCCGAAGAAGAACGGCACGATCGGCACGGCCGCTCCGAACACCGTCGCCAGGCCGGTGGTGATCCCTTCGACCAGAGGCGAATCGGCCTCCTCGCTGATGTTGAGCTTCTCGCGTGCCAGCTCGCGAAGCGCCACCTCGGGGTCGGCCATGACGCGCCGGGCCGCGCTGCGGGCCTCCTGCTCGGTCAACCCCTTCTCGCCGTAGAGGCTCGCGAGATAGTCCTCTTCGCGCTGCGGGAACAGGACCAGCTCGGCGCGTTGCGTGTTCATCTCGTTCTGGTCGACCTCACGTTGACTCTGAGCCGCCAGGTAGCCGCTCGCCGCCATCGACAGCGACGACGCCAGCAGCCCGGAGAAGCCGCTCAGCAGCACCACGTCGCGCTGGATGGCGGCGCCGAGCATGCCGGCGATGAGCCCGAAGTTGGCGGTCAACCCGTCGTTGAAGCCGTACACCAGGTTGCGCAACCGGCCCCCGGAGTCGACGTGGTGCCAGGGATCGCCG
>CAYOXR010000453.1:0-2119 GCA_964407955.1 uncultured bacterium
CGGTGCCCGCAACACATCCGCCGCCCGATCCCCCACCGAGGCGGCGGGCCGCTCGCGGGCTCACATGGCCCGCTGGCGGCACGCCGCCGACCGGTCTCCGCCGGCCTCAGATCATAAGCTCAGGACTCCGCGTCGGCCGTCTCGAGGCGGGCGACGATGGGGGCCTTGTCGCCGTGCGCAGGGATCCGCTCGGACGGACCCTCCGCCCCGTGCCCGTCCTTGCTCGCGGACGCGCCTCCCTCGACATCGCCCTCGAAGAACTCATCGTGCTTGAGATCCAGCTCCGGCAGCAGGAAGGTCGCGAGGAACGCCAGGATCGCCACGACCAGACCGACCGTGAAGATCTCGCCCATGCCGTGGTCGAGCCCCACACGCACGGCGTGCAGGAACTGCTGGTAGAGGGCCTGGCCGTCAGCCCCGAAGCGCGCGAAGCTGGAGCGGATGGCGTCCTGCGCCTGGGAGCTGATCAACCCCTGAGGGTCGTTCATGGCCGCCCGCTGCGCGGGTGGAAGCGACTGCAGCACCTGCTGGAGTTGCGGCGGCAGGGCGGCCTGGAAGCTGCCGACGAAGCCGCGGGCCAGCAAGGTGCCCAGGATGGGGGCGATGATGACGCCGCCGAGCGAGCGCACGAACTGCTGAGTGGCGTTCACCACGCCCATGATCTTGTAGGGGAAGGCGTTCTGCACCGCCACGTTCAGGAGCGGCAGCAGCGTGCCGATCCCGAGCCCCATGACGATCATGTTGCGCACCACGGTCGGCCACGTGGTGCCGACACCCATGAGGGTGAACAGCAACGTGCCGCCGACCATGAACAGTGCGCCGAAGATCGCCATGAGCTTGTAGCGGCCCGTCTTGCTCATGAGCCAGCCGGAGCCGACGCTGGCCACGACGAAGCTGAGCATCATGGGCGTGAGCACCTCACCCGAGCCCTGCGCAGACATGCCGATCACGCCCTGCACGTACAGCGGCAAGAACATCAGCGTGCCGAACATGCCCATCGTGACGAACAGCGCGACGACCACGGTGACGGTGAAGATGGGCTTGGCGAACAGGTTGGGGTCGAGCACGGGCTCCGCCGCCCGGCGCTCGTTCCACACGAAGAGAGCGAGGAAGACCGCGGCCGCTGCGAACATCGCCACGATCAACGGGCTGCCCCAGCCGTGCTGGCCGCCCGCCCAGGTCAGCGCCAGCAGGAACGGCACGAGGCCCATGGCCATCAGCACGCTTCCGCGCCAGTCGAGCTTCACCCGGTGGTCGACACGCACGCGCGGGAGGGTCGCGATCACGGCGATGAGCGCCACGGCGGCAACCGGCAGGTTGACGTAGAACACCCAGCGCCAGCCCAGGCTGTCGGTGATCCAGCCGCCGATCGTCGGGCCGACGATGCTGGAGATACCGAACGTGGCAGCGATGACGCCCATCCAGCGGCCCCGCTCGCGCGGGTTGAAGATGTCGCCGATGGTGGCGCGCGGCATGCTCATCAGCGCGCCCGCGCCGATGCCCTGCGCACCGCGGGCGAGGATCAACTCGAGCATGGTGTGGGCCTGCCCGCTCACCGCCGAGCCGATCATGAACACGACCAGCCCGAAGATGTAGAACGGCTTGCGGCCGTAGATGTCCGAGAGCTTGCCGTAGATGGGCACGGTGATGGCCGAGGCCATCATGTAGGCGGTGAAGACCCAGGCGTAGACCGACAGGCCCTTGAGGTCGCCGACGATGACGGGAAGCGCGGTGGACACCACCGTCTGGTCGAGCGAAGCGAAGAACATCGACAGCAGCACCGCGCCCAGCGCCCACCAGCGCGCCTGTCCGGTGATTCGGTTGGTGGTCTGTGCCTCGCGGCGGCCGCCGGCACCGGCAAGCGCTCCGGGCCGCCTCATGCGCCCAGCTCCCGACTGGCAGCGGCGACATCGGTGGCAGGCACCGCAACGCGCGCCTGGTCCTTGGCCTCGACGGCATCCGAGAGCGCTTCCATGTCCTCGGCGAGGCGCACGACGACCCCGTCGGGAACGTCGCCGAATACGCGCTTGAGCACGTCACTCAGCGCCGCCCAGCCGCGGGCGCTGGCGCGCACCCCCGCCTCGGTGGCCACCAGCGACACCCGGCGACGATCGACCGT
>CAYOXR010000454.1:0-5962 GCA_964407955.1 uncultured bacterium
AGATGGTGATGCCTGGGGATAATGTGGAGTTGGGTGTGGAGTTGATTAAGCCGATTGCGATGGAGGAGGGGTTGCGGTTTGCGATTCGTGAGGGGGGTCGGACGGTCGGTGCGGGTGTCGTCACGGCCGTGACCAAGTAGCATGGCGGCTCCCAAGATCCGGATCAAGCTCAAGGCGTTCGATCACCGCAGCCTCGACAGCTCCGCGACCAAGATCGTCGAGACGGTGCGCCGCACCGGCGCCAAGGTCGCCGGTCCGGTACCGCTGCCCACGCGCATCCGGCGCTTCTGCGTGTTGCGCTCGCCGTTCGTCGACAAGGACAGCCGGGAGCACTTCGAGATCCGCACGCACAACCGGCTGATCGACATCAAGTCGCCGACGAAGAGCACGATCGACTCCCTCATGCACCTCGACCTTCCAACCGGGGTGGACATCGAGATCAAGACCGTCGGAGGACGATGAGCGTGAAAGGCATTCTCGGCACCAAGGTGGGCATGACCCAGGTGTGGGCCGACGACCGGCTGGTGCCGGTTACCGTCGTCCTGGCCGGGCCTTGCCCCGTGGTGCAACGCAAGACGCCGGAGCGCGACGGCTACGCGGCGGTTCAGCTGGGCTGGGTCGAGCAGCGCGAGAAGCTCGCCAACAAGCCGCGGCTGGGCCACTTCCGCAAGGCCGGCGTGGCGCCGCAGCGTCACCTCGTCGAGTTCAGGGACTACCTCCCGGATGACGACGCGGTCACGGTCGAGATCTTCGCCCCGGGCGAGACGGTGGACGTCACCGGCAAGAGCAAGGGCCGCGGCACCGCCGGCGTGGTCAAGCGCTGGGGCTTCGGCGGCATGCCGGCCACGCACGGCACCAAGAAGAAGCACCGGCACGGCGGCTCAATCGGCAACCGCAAGGCCCCCGGGCGGGTGTACAAGGGCAAGCGCATGGCGGGCCGCTACGGCGCCGCCGCCGTGACCACCGTGGGTCTCGAGGTCGTGGACGTACGCAAGGACGACAACCTGCTGCTCCTCAAGGGCGCCGTGCCCGGCGCCAACGGCTCGCTCGTCGTCGTGAGGCAGTCGAACAGGAGGGCGGGCTGATGTCGGTAACCCTTGACGTCGTGGGCAGCGGGCGCAAGCTCACCCTCGACCTGCCCGAGCCGAAGGAGTCTGTGCTGCACGAGGTCGTGGCCTGGCAGCTGTCGAAGCGCCGGAGCGGCACGGCCGCCACCCGGACGCGCGGCATGATGACCGGCTCGACGGCCAAGAGCTACTCCCAGAAGGGCACAGGGCGCGCGCGTCACGGCGACCGCAAGGCCCCGATCTTCGTCGGCGGCGGCACGGTGTTCGGGCCGCAACCGAGGGACTACGGCTACACGCTGCCCAAGCGGGTGCGTCGCCTCGGTTTGCAGATGGCCCTGGCGGACCGCGCCAACGCCGGGAAGCTGACGCTCGTCGAGAGCTTCGGCATCGACGGCAAGACCAGGGCGTTCGTCGGCTGGGCCAAGGAGCACGGCTTCGACGGTAGCGAGCGGGTGCTGCTGGTGACCGACGACGAGATGGCGCGGCGCGCAGCCCGCAATCTGCCCTGGGTCGACGTGCTCGCGGCACGCGGGCTCAACGTCTACGACATCCTGCGCAGCGACCACGTCATCGCCGACGCCAGGATCTTCGATGCCGAAGAGGCGACGTCATGACCGCCCACGACGTGATCCTCGCGCCGGTGCTCAGCGAGAAGGCGATCTCCGGCATCGAGGACGGCAAGTACGCCTTCTACGTCCACCCGGACGCGAACCGGGCGCAGGTGCGCGACGCCGTGCAGGTCGTGTTCAAGGTGGACGTGGTTAAGGTCAACATGCAGAAGGTGCGCGGCAAGATCAAGACGCAGGGCCGCTACGCGGGGCGCTCGCCGCTCCGCAAGAAGGCGATCGTCACGTTGCAGGCCGGGCAGCGCATCCAGCAGCTCGAGGGCCTGACCTGAGGAAGGGAGGGAACACATGCCCATGAAACGCTATCGACCGTATACGCCCTCCCGCAGGACGATGACGACGTCCGGGTTCGGCGACATCACCGCGCGCAAGCCCGAGAAGGCGTTGTTGGCGCCCATGCCCAAGAAGGGCGGGCGAAACGCTCACGGCCGCATCACGTCACGCTTCCGGGGCGGCGGCCACAAGCGCCGCTACCGGGTCATCGACTTCCGCCGGCGGGACAAGGAAGGCGTCCCCGCCAAGGTGGCGAGCGTCGAGTACGACCCCAACCGGAGCGCGCGCATCGCGCTGCTGCACTACCTGGACGGCGAGAAGCGCTATATCCTGGCGCCCGACCGGCTCGAGGTGGGCAGCAAGGTGGTGTGCGGCCCCGACGCCGAGCCGGTGGTCGGCAACGCGCTACCGCTGAGGTTCGTGCCGGTGGGCGGCGTCGTTCACGGCGTGGAGCTGGTGCCTGGCAAGGGCGCACAGTTGGCGCGCGCGGCCGGAACCAGCGTGCAGATCCAGGGTCGTGACGGCAACTACGTCACCATCCGACTGCCGTCGGGCGAGCTGCGCCGGATCCACGGCGAGTGCTATGCGACCATCGGGACGGTTGGCAACAGCGAGCACAAGAACATCGTCTTCGGCAAGGCGGGCCGCAAGCGTTGGCTGGGACGCAAGCCCCATCAGCGCGGGCGCGCCATGAACCCCGTCGACCACCCGCACGGTGGAGGCGAAGGGCGTTCGACGGGCGGCCGGCCGCCGGTCAGCCCCTGGGGCCAGCAGGCGAAGGGCTTGAAGACCCGCAACAAGCGCAAGGTATCGAGCCGCTTCATCGTTCGCCGGCGGAAGGGGAAGTAGAGCATGGCCCGTAGCCTCAAGAAGGGGCCGTTCGTCGACGGTCACCTGCTCAAGAAGATCGACGCCGCCAACGCCTCGGGCGAGCGACGCGTCATCAAGACGTGGAGCCGGCGCAGCACGGTGGTGCCGGAGATGGTGGGCCACACCATCGGCGTGTACAACGGCCGCCAGCACGTACCCGTGTTCGTGCAGGAGAACATGGTGGGCCACAAGCTGGGCGAGTTCGCGCCCACGCGTACGTTCCGCGGGCACAGCGGGAACCGGAAGGAGTGACGATGCAGGCCAAGGCCTCTTTGCGCATGCTGCGCGTCACGCCACGCAAGACCCGCCTCGTCGCCGATCTCATTCGCGGCCAGGACGTGGCACGTGCCGAGGACATCCTGCGCTTCACCAACAAGCGTTCGGCCTGGCCGATCCTCAAGCTCCTGCGCAGCGCCCGTGCCAACGCCGTGAACAACCACGACATGTTCGAGGACAGCCTCTTTGTCAAGGACATCCAGGTTGGGGACGGGCCCACCTACAAGCGCTACATGCCGCGGGCGCGAGGGCGCGCCGATCTCATGCGGAAGCGCACCTGCCACGTCACCATCACGTTGGAGGAACGCAGTGGGCAATAAGATCAATCCCGTCGGTTTCCGCCTGGGCGTGAACAAGGAGCCGTCCGCGCGCTGGTACGCCGATACCAAGAACTACCCGCGTCTGCTCACGGAGGACGAGCTGATCAGGCGCGCCATCCACCAGGACGTCGGGCACGCCGGCATCTCGCGCATCGACATCGAGCGCGCGGCGCACAACATCAACATCACCATCCAGACGGCCAAGCCCGGCGTCGTCATCGGACGCGGCGGCGAGTCGATCAAGGCGCTGCGCGCCCGCCTGGATCGCGCCATCGACGGAACCATCGCCGTGAACGTGCAGGAGGTTGCGAACCCCAACACCAACGCGGCGTTGGTGGCGAAGCGCATCTCCGAGCAGCTCGAGCGGCGCTTCGCGTTCCGGCGCGCCATGAAGCAGGCGGTGCAGCGCACCATGGAGTCCGGTGCGCACGGCGTCAAGATCCGCTGCTCCGGTCGGCTGGGAGGCTCCGAGCAGGCGCGCCCCGAGTGGTACTCCGACGGCCGCGTTCCGCTTCAGACGTTGCGGGCCGACATCGACTACGGGACCGCCGAGGCCCACACCACCTACGGCATCATCGGCGTGAAGGCGTGGGTGTTCCACGGCGAGATCGTCGGCGAGAAGACGCGCCGCGCCGCGGTGCTGCCCAGGCCCCGCCAGGACGACGACAAGCGCCGCCGCCGGCGTCCGCAGGCGCGCCGTCGCGACGGCCGTCCGCAGGGTCGCGCGCGGGTCAAGAAGGACAGGTCCTGAGCCATGCTGCTACCCAAGCGCGTCAAGTACCGCAAGCAGATGCGGGGTCGCATGAAGGGCACCGCCAAGGGCGGCGACTACGTCGCCTTCGGGGACTTCGCCCTGGTGGCGATGGAGCCCGCCTGGATCAAGTCGAACCAGATCGAGGCGTGCCGCGTGACGATGAGCCGCTACTTCAAGCGCGGCGGCAAGATCTACATCCGCATCTTCCCGGACAAGCCGGTCACCAAGAAGCCGCAGGAAGTCCGCATGGGCAAGGGCAAGGGCGCGGTGGAGTACTGGGTCTCGGTGGTGAAGCCGGGGCGCGTGCTTTTCGAGGTCGCCAACGTCACGGAGGCCCAGGCCCGGGAGGCGTTCCGGCTGGCGAGCCACAAGCTGCCTATCAAGGTCCGCATGGTCGAGCGGGAGATCTACGATGAAGCCCAATGAGATTCGCAACCTCACCCTGGACGAGATCGACCTCGAGGTGGAGAAGCTCCGCCAGGAGCTGCTCGATCTGCGCATCCAGGCCGCGGTCGGCCACGCCTCCAATCCGCGGCGCATCCGCACGGCACGGCGGGAGATCGCGCGTTTGATGACCGTGGCAGGCGAGAAGAGCGAGGAGCAGACACGATGAAGCGAGCGATGCACGGGCGCGTCGTCAGCGACAGGGCCGACAAGACGGTGACGGTGAACGTGGAGCGGCGCTTCAAGCATCCGCTGTACGGCAAGGTCGTCACCATGTCGAAGCGGTACCTGGCGCATGACGAACGCAACGAGTACAACGTGGGCGATCTGGTCGAGATCACCTCCAGCCGCCCCATCAGCCGGCGCAAGCGCTTCGTCGTGACGCGCCTGCTGGAGAAGGCCCGCGGCTGAGGGCAGGGGAGGCCAGGTTCCGTCATGATCCAGCAGGAGACCTTCCTCGATGTCGCCGACAACTCCGGTGCGCGGCGCATCCAGTGCATTCGCGTGCTGGGCACCGGCCAGCAGTTCGTCGGCTCGGTCGGCGACGTGGTCGTGGCGGCAGTCAAGGACGCCATCCCCCATGCGCAGATCAAGAAGGGCGATGTGGTGAAGGCCGTCATCGTGCGGACGAAGAAGGAGATCAACCGCAAGGACGGCTCCTCCATCCGTTTCGACAGCAACGCCGCCGTCATCATCAACAACCAGAACGAGCCGCGCGGCACGCGCGTGTTCGGCCCCGTAGCGCGCGAGCTCCGCGAGAAGCGGTTCATGCGCATCGTGTCACTGGCACCGGAGGTGCTGTAGAGATGTCGAGGCCGAAGATCCGCATCCGTCGCGGCGATCGCGTCCGCGTGATCGCGGGCAAGCACCGGGGCGCCGAGGGTGAGGTCATCACCGTGCTGCGCGACTCGGGTCGGGTGCTCGTGAAGAACGTCAACGTCATCAAGAAGGCGCAGCGCCCCACGCAGGACAACCCTCGCGGCGGCTTCCTGGAGCAGGAGTCCCCCATCCACATCAGCAACGTGCAGCTTCTCGACCCGCAGACCGGCGAGCTGACCCGCGTCGGCTACGAGACCGATGAGGGCGGTCACAAGCACCGCGTGGCTCGCAAGTCGGGCATCCGGTTGGACGAGTAGGACGAGCATGGAAACGGTGACACTACCCATCAAGGAGCGCTACCGGCAGGTCACGAGCCAGCTGGTCGAGCGCCACGGTTACGACAACCCCATGGCCGTGCCGCGGCTCGAGAAGATCGTCATCAACATGGGCGTCGGCGAGGCGCGCGAGGACTCGAAGGTGCTGGAGCGGGCCTCCAAGGAGCTCAGCCAGATC
>CAYOXR010000455.1:0-3819 GCA_964407955.1 uncultured bacterium
GACGGACTCCGACAGCCTCCGTAAGCACATGTACGCGGTGGAGGCGGCGGTGGTCGCCTACGCGCGGCGGTTCCGGCAGGACGAGACGCTCTGGTCCGTCGCCGCGCTGCTTCACGACTTCGACTACGAGCGCCACCCCAACCCCGACCGCGACGAGAGCGGGCACCCGTGGGTGGGGGCGCGCAAGCTGAAGGAGCTGGGCTACCCGGACGAGGTCGTCGACGCCGTCCTGGGTCACGCCGACTACACCGGCGTGGAGCGGGCCAGCCTGCTCGCCAAGACCCTGTTCGCGTGCGACGAGATCACCGGCCTCATCACCGCGGCCGTGCTGGTGCGTCCCGACAAGGACATCGCCAACCAGACGGTGAAGAGCCTGAAGAAGAAGTTCAAGGACAAGGCCTTCGCCCGCGGCGTCAATCGCAACGACGTACAGGCGGGTGCCGCCGAGCTCGGCATCGAGCTCTGGGAGCATGTGGGCTTCGTGCTGGAGGCCATGCAGGGCCGAGCGGAAACGCTCGGGCTGGACGGCCGGCTGGCCGAGGTCAGCTGAGAGCCGCGCCGGAGCAGGCGCGGAGCCTGCGGCGTCAGCGGCTGGCGCTGGTGGGCGTGGCGGGGACGGCGCCGCCGGCCGTGAGCAGGTGTACGTTGAAGAACCACCCGTTTGGCCCGCGGCGCACGAGCGGCCACACCACCAGCACGGCCCTTCCCAGGATGGTGTCGCTCGGCACCGGCCCGTAGCTCCGAGAGTCGAACGAGGCCAGCGGGTGGCGGTTGTCGCCCATGACGTAGACGTGCCCCGGCGGGACCCGGAGTGCCGGAATGCTGCCGGAGCCGCGGAACGCGTGGGCGAGGTAGGGCTCGGGTCGGCGACGCCCGTCGACCACCAGCCGGCCGTCGTCCAGCGCGACGCGCCGGCCCGGGCCGGCCACGATGCGCTTGATGAGCAGATGACCGCCCAGCAGCCGCCGTAGACCGCCGACGCGTCGCGTCGGGTCGGGGAAGGTGACGATGTCGCCGGTGCGGTACCGCCCCAGTCCGAGCCGGTGCAGCCAGGCGCCGGTACGCAAGACCAGCACGCGGTCGCCGTCGTGCAACGTGGGCTGCATGGAGTGGCCGTCCACGCGTGCCACCCCGAACACGAAGATGCCGAGAAGGAGCCCCGCCAGTGCGACCGCCAGAAGCAGCGTGAGCCAGCGCTGGGCGGTCGGTCGGCGGAGGCGCGATGGGGCGCTCATGCGGCGCAGTCTAACGCCGCCTCGCTTCCCCGCTTGCACTCCGTGCAGCACTGCAAGGCACCCGCCGTGCGGGCGCGGGCCCTCAGCCCTGGCGCTGCAGGCGGCTGCGCGCCGGCGTGATCGTACGGCCGGGCATGTCCGTTCGCGGTGGGCCCAGGATGGCGTCCAGCCCGCCCACGTCGTGGAGCGCCCGCTCGGCCGCTTCCTCGCCGTAGGCGACGATCTTTCGGAACTCGCGGAACGACTCCATGCGGAACTCGGGCATGTCGAGCCTGATGCGCAGGTCCGCCGGGTGAAGGCTGTGTTGGATGTCGACGAGGATGGCCTGCATGATCTCGCTGGTGCGGAAGAGCATCTGCGCCATGGGCGTCCGACGCTCGAGCCGCACCGTCTGCACCATGCGCTCCCACCAGTTACCGTCCTGGTTGGTGACGGCGTAGACCGACCGGCGCGGCGCGGTCACGTCCGACGCGATCGTGCGGGTCGCCCCCAGCAGGGTGGCGGCTGCGACCGGGAGGTTGTTGACGATGCCGCCGTCGGCCAGCGTGCGGCCGGCGAGCTGGATCGGCTCGAACGCCCCCGGGAAGCTGCTCGACGCCCTCACGGCGCGGACCAGATCGCCTTCCAGGTGCACCACGCCTTCGCCCGTCTCGATATCGGTCGTGGTGACCGCGAGCGGCACCTCGAGATCTTGGAACGTCCCGGGCAGATTCGCGGCCAGGAACGCCTCGAGCCGGTCGCCCTTGAACAGGCCGGTCTGCAAAGACAGGTCCACGACCTCTCGCCAGCTGGTGGTGTCCGCGAGGCGGAACAGGTCCTCGGCGCGGCGCCCGCTGGCATACAAGGCGCCGAGGACGGCGCCCATCGAGGTGCCGGCGATCACGTCGAAGTGCACGCCCTCCCGCTCCAGCACCCGCAGGACGCCGATGTGCGCGAAGCCACGCGCACCGCCGCCGGAGAGCACCAGCCCGAGTCGGCCTTCGTCGGAGGCGGCTTCCATGGCAGCCAGCCTAGCATGGGCCGTGTGCGTGCTCCGGGCGCTTCAGACGGCGTTCGCACCTCTGGGTGAGGGCGTTAGACTCCATCATGCCGGCAAGCGGGCGCACTCCGGGCGCGGGCGTCGTGTCGGCCACCCCCGAACGGCCGGCACCCCGTGAGACGTACGACGTTGCGGTCATCGGCGGCGGACTGCTCGGGGCCGCCGTTGCCGAGCGTCTGCGCAGCGTGGCGCCGCAGGCCAGCGTGGTGCTGATCGAGGCCGATGGCCTGCCCAACGAGAGCGGCGCCACGGTCGCCTCGCCGGGGCTGATCCCGCCCCTGCCCAGCGGCCTCGAGGCGGCCGGAGCAAGCGCGGCATCGCCGCGCCCGGCCGCTCGTCGCTGGGCGCGCGGCTGGCTGGGAGAGGTGCTGGCCGGCTCGCCGGCCGCCGACGCGGCGGAGGCGGGCTGGCTCGCGCTGATGGCGCCAGATGCACCCATGCCCGGCGCGGCACCGCTCGATCGCCTGGTGGACGCCACGGTGCTGAGAGCCGTGACGGCGTTGACGGGCGTCGAGCCCGACCACCCGGCGCGCCTCGCCGTCGGCGGCTACGCCTCGGCCGAGGCGGTGACGCTCGCCCTGGCCCGCCGAGCCGTGGCGCGCGGTGCCGACTTGTTGCTGAATGCGCGGGCCAGGCCGCGAACGTCGACGCAGTTCGTGATCGAGCGACTGGCAGCCGACCGGCGCATGCAGGTGAGGGTGCGTGCCAGGCAGCCGCTGGCGGCGCGGGCGGTCGTCGTGGCATGCGGCGCGGAGGCAGGCGCAGTCGCGGAGGCGGGTCTGGACCGGCCGGTGCGGCTGCGAAGCGCGTACGTTCAGTTCCCGCGCGTGCGCCTGTCCGCTGACGAAACGCTCACCGGGGGGCGCCCGCTCCCCGCGATCGGCATGGCGGGCTGGACGTGGCGCCCGGTGCCCGCCGGGGCCTTTCTGGTGCCACCGGCTCCTGCGGCCGATCCCGAGGGTTACCGGCCCGCCGGGGGACGCTTGCTCGGCGTACCGGTCGGCCTGCGCCGCGAGCTGATCGAGGCGCTGCTGGATGCCCCGACGCTGGGGCCGCTGCTCGCCTCGGGCCGGCTCGATGTCGGCAAGAGCGCGCGCAACGTGCGTGGAGCGCGCTTCAGCATACCCGAGGGAGGTGCGCCGGTGGCGAAGCCGCTAGGTGAGGACTGGTGGCTGTTGGTGGGCGGAGCCGGCGGCCTGCTCGACGACCTGGTGGCGGCCGCCACGGTGGCCGCGGCGCTGTCGGGCACGCCGTTGCCCTGGCCGGCTTGAGGCCGGGACGCGGCGACCGGAGGGGCGCCCCGGGCCGGCCGGCCCGCAGGTGCGCAGGTGCACGCCGAGCGGGCGGCCCCGTGGGGCCGCCCGCTCGCGCTTCCTACACAAGTCGACGTCAGCGTTCAGGGGGTGGTGTTTCCGCCGCCGTTGGTGGTGCCGTTGCCTTGCTGCGCCACCACCTCGAGGGTGACCGTGACCGTGCGCGTCTTGCCGTTGCGCCACACGTCCATCGTGACCGTGTCGCCGGCCTTCTTGGCAAGCACGATCTTCT
>CAYOXR010000456.1:0-4310 GCA_964407955.1 uncultured bacterium
CCAGCACCTCCTTGATCTCGTCGCGGAACTCGTTCTCGCCGTGCTCGTAGAAGCGCGTCAATCGCGTCGCCATGGGCGAGTCCAGGAACACCCTCACCTTGGGGATGGCGCCACGCTCCATCAACCTGCGGATCTCGTACAGCACCGCCTGACTGCGTTCCAGCGCGAAGGTCGGGATGAGCACGTTCCCGCCCTTCTCCAGCGAGCCTGCCAGCACCGAAGCGAACTCCGCCTCGGTCTCCTTGCGACTGCGGTGGTTGCGTTCGGCGTAGGTCGTCTCCACCAGCGTCACGTCGCACCGCTCGGGCAACTCGGCCGGCGCCTGCAGGGCGCTCTCACGGTTGCCGAGGTCCCCCGAGAAGGTGACGCTCTCGCTGCCACGCCGGCACGCGATGGTGGCACTGCCGAGCACGTGGCCCGCGGGCCTGAAGAGCACCCGTACGCCGTCTCTCAGGACCAGCGGCGTGTCCATCTCCACGGTCTCGAACAGCGCCATGGTGCGGTCGACGTCGCCGTCATCGTAGAGCGGAGGCTCCACCTCGTGCTCGCGGCCCGCACGGGTGGCTCTGCGCAGGTTCCGGCGGTAGTCCTCATGCTGCAGCCTGGCAGCGTCGCGCAGGATCACCTCGGCGATGTTTCGCGTCGCGGGGGTCGCGTGGATCGGCCCGTCGAAGCCGCGCTCGACCAGGAGCGGCAACCGTCCGACGTGGTCGAGATGCCCGTGGGTCACCAGCACCGCGTCGAGCGCACGCGGGTCGAAGGGGAAGTCGTTGCGGTTGCGGGCCTCCAGCTCGCGACCGCCCTGGAACAGCCCGCAGTCCACCAGCAGCGACGCGTCGCCCAAGGTGAGATGGTGACAGCTGCCGGTCACGGTGCGAGCCGCACCTGCGCATTGGATCTCCACCGCTCGCTCCCTTCGGGCACGCGGCCCGCCTCGGCCGACCCGGCCCATGCGACCGGTGCCGTCATTTATACTACCGGCGGCGCTCACGCCGTCGGAGTTTCTACGTGCTGGCTGTCGACACTGTGCACCCCTATGCCACCGTCAGGATCGCCTCACCGGCAGATCTGTCGGCGGTCCGTGAGGTCGCGGAAACGACCTGGCACGCAACCTACGAGGGCATCCTGAGCGGGGCCACCATCGACACCTTCCTGCGCCGCAGCTACAGCGACTACCGCATCCTGGCGGCCGTCAACGACGGCGGCCTGTGGGTGCTGGAGGAGGACGGCCGGGTGGTGGGCTACGAACGTCTCAGCATGCGCGGCGACGTCGGCTACGTCGGCGCCATCTATGTGCTTCCCGAAGCGCAGCGTCATGGCCACGGGCGTCGTCTTCTGGATACCGCCCGGCCGTGGTTCGCGGCACGCGGAGCCCGCGAGATCCGGCTCACCGTCGCGGAGCTCAACCACGGCGCGCGCGGTTTCTACCGACACCTGGGCTTCGAGGAGCGTGAGACGGTCAACACGCAGCTTCTCGGCGAACCGCTCGCCGAGCGCGTGTGCGTGCTGCAACTGCTGCAGCCCTACCTGTTCGAGACGTGAGCCCGTTGCCCCGGCGACCGGCGAGTCAGGCGGCGTGCCACCGCAAGCGGCCGGCGTCCAGGCTGGCCCTCACTCGCCCCTGGTCCCGCAAGTAGGAGAGGTAGGCCGACACCGTGCAGAGGTTCAGGTGGTAGCGCGGCAGATCGGTGATGTCGACCGCGAGCGCCTGGCAGGCGTTCGCCAGGACGTCTTCGCTGCCGCCGCCGGTGCAGGCGCCAGCGACGGCGTCGGCGGCGGCCTGCACGGCGGACACGTTGGCGCCCGCGGAGCGCTCGAGATCCTCGCTCGGGTCACCGTGGCCGGGAACGGCGACGCGCACGCCGCTCGCGCGCACGGTCTCGAAGGCGGCGAGCTGGTTGCCGATGTCCTGGCCGAAGGGCAAAGTGTACCTGTCCAGGACCGCGTCGCCGAAGAAGGAATCGGCCGCCAGGAGTACGTCGTCGACCTTGAGGGCGAGCTGGCGGTGGGCGTGCCCGGAGGTGTCGAGCACCTCGAAGCGAACCCCGCACCGTTCGATGCTGCCGGCGCCGATCTCGGTGTGGACCGGCGACGGCTCGGCCTGCAGCCACTTCGAGGTCAGCTCCGCGATCGGACGTGCCCCGTGGAAGAGGTACACGGGCTCCAGGTAGGGAGCCCGGATGATGCTCGCCTCGAAGGGCGGGGCAAGCACCTCGAGATCCGGGAATTGACGCAGCAGATAGGCGTTGCCACCGAAGTGATCGGCGTGCGCGTGGGTGTTGATGATGGCTCCGGGCACGACGCCGAGGGCCTCGCACGCCCTGCGCAGGTTGCGACCGTAGTCCTTGTCCTGCCCGCTGTCCACCACCACGGCGCGACCGCCTTCGCCAACGACCAGGGCGCAGTTGACGCCGCCAGGCAGGTAGTAGACGCGCTCGCTGAGCTGTACCGGTTCCGTTCGCGCCATGCCTTCTCCTCGTGCACCCGGGCTCGCGCCGCCGCGCCGTCCCGCACACCATAGCAGCCGCAGCGAACGCCTGCGGTGCCGGCCCGGCGTCTACGCCGGGCGCTGCAGGCGCGCCAGGTAGAAGCCGTCGAGGCCGGCCAACGGCAGCACGTAGCAGCCGTTGGGGGTCGCCACGTGCGGCACGTCGGGGGTCAGCGACTCGGCGCGCAGGTCGGGCCGTCGTGCCAGCAGGGCCGCGATCTGGCCCTCCCCCTCGGCCTCGGTGAGCGAGCACACGGCGTACACCAGGCGCCCGCCGGCCGCGGTCAGCGCGACCGCCGTGTCGAGCATCGCGCTCTGGCGGTCGGCGGCGGCCGCGACGTCCCCGGGACGCAGGCGCAGCTTGATCTCGGGATGGCCGCGCAGCGTTCCGCTGCCGCTGCAGGGCGCGTCCAACAGCACGCACGGCGCGGGCGGCAACGGCGCCTCCGCCGTCAGGTCCGCCGAGACGTGACCCGCGCCCAGTCCGAGACGCGCCAGGTTGACGTCCATGGCCCGCGCCTTGCGCGCATCGATGTCGACGGCCGTGACGACGGCGCCGGCGGCGGCCAGTTGGGCCGTCTTCACGCCGTTGCCGGCGGCCAGGTCCAGGCAGCGTTCCCCGGCGGCGGGAGCGAGCAGCGCGGCCGGCAGCGTCGAGCTCGGGTTCTGCGGTTGCACCCTGCCCTCGCGATAGGCGCGTAGGCGATCGAGCGGCAGCGGCGCGCGTACCCGGAGGGTGGCGGGAAGCGGCCCGTCCTGGACCTCGCAGCCCTCCGCCCGAAGCATCGCGGCGGCGTCCTCCGCGTAGGCGCGCAGCCACAGCGGGCCCGGCTCGAGCATGGCCCGTGCGGCACGTTCGGCGTCCTCTACGCCCAACGCCTCCCCGAACCGTGCGAGAAGCCATGCTGGCAGCGCAACGCGCGTCTCCGGCGTCGTCGGCATCGGCGCCTCGAGGCGGCGGAGGACGGCGTTGACGAGCCCCGCCAGGGCGCCGTGCCGGCGCTTGGTCACGTCCACCCAGGCGCTGACCACGGCGTGGGGCGGGGTGCGCCGCACCAGCAGCTCGAAGGCGCCCAGGCGCAGCGCCACCGCAACGCGTTCGGGGAGGCGCCGGCGTGGGTCGAGGCGCGGTTGCAGTGCCGCCTCCAGCCAGGGGAGCCAACGCAGCGTGCCGTAGGCGAGGTCGGTGACGAGGGAGCGGTCGCGGCCGTCGAGCCGCGACGCATCGAGCCCGCGCCTGAGCGTGGGGGCGAGGAAAGCGCCGCGAAGAACGCGGCGCACGACCTCCAGCGTGATGTCCCGGGCGCCTGGCGCGCCTAGTGGGGAAGGGGCGCCCTGCGCTCCTTCCGCCTGGCTCACCTGCGCGAGGCGCCCAGAAAGTACAGCAGGTAGGCGATGGACGTGGCGGCTGCCGCCACGTACGTCATGGCCGCGGCCGTGAGCACCCTGCGTGCCCCGGTCTGATCGTTGGCCGTGACCAGGCCGAGCTTCTGCAGCTGCCCCATGGCCCGCCGGCTGGCGTCGAGCTCCACCGGCAACGTGACCAGGTGGAAGACCACGGCGGCCGCGAACAGCACGATGCCGGCGGTCAGCAGCGGCTTGCCCGCGACCCCCAGAATCAAGCCGAAGAACGCCAGCATGGGACCGAACTGGCTGCCGATGTTCGCCGCAGGCAGGATGGCGGTGCGCCAGGCCAGCGGCGCGAATGCGCGCGCGTGCTGGATGGCGTGCCCCGTTTCGTGCGCGGCCACGGCCATACCGGCCACGCTGGCGCTGCGGAAGTTGTCTGCCGACAGGCGGACGACCTTCTTGGTCGGGTCGT
>CAYOXR010000457.1:0-4865 GCA_964407955.1 uncultured bacterium
GTTCGCAGGCGCGCCGGCGCGGTTACTGCAGGCTCGTGTCCCGCAGGTACTGCAGGTTGCGCGTGGACATCTGCTCGAAGCCCTGGACGTTGTCGCGCACGCCCGTGAACAGCGTGCCGTAGGCGATGTGGACGATGGGGCCGGTGCAGGCAAGCTGCTTCTGGAGCTGGTCGTAGATCGTCTGACGCTGCTGCATGCCGGTGGTGGTGCGACCCTGCTCGAGCAGCTTGTCCACCGTGGCGTTGCTGTACTTGAAGACGTTGGTGGAGCCGCCGGTGTGGAACGTCCGGTAGAGGTAGCCGTCGGGGTCGGTGGAGCCGCCGTTGAGGCTGACGAACATGTCGAAGTTCGAGTTCTTCCAGTCCTGCACGAACTTGCCGAACTCCTCGACGTCGACCTTGGCGTTGATGCCCACCTGGGCGAGCTGCGCTTGAAGCACCTGCGCCGTGTCGGACACCTCCTTGATGGTGCCGAAGGTGATGATGGTGGTGCTGAAGCCGTTGGGGTAGCCCGCCTCGGCGAGGAGCTGCTTGGCCTTCGTCACGCTCGGCGTGTAGCAGGGGAACTGCGACACCGGCACTGCCCAGTCGCTGAGCGCCGGACTGAGCGGCCCGCCGGGCACGGCGTTGCCGAGGTACACGGCCTGCACGATGTCGGGCCGGTTCACGGCGTAGTTGATCGCCTCGCGCACCTTGGGGTCGTCGAAGGGCTTGCGGCTGACGTTGAGCCCCAGCAGCGAGTAGGCCAGGTCCTGCGTGGCCATGATCTTGACGCCGTTGGCGTTCTTGAGCGTCTGCGCGGTGACCGGGTCGACCGTGGGGAGCAGCTGGTAGGTGCCGGTGCGCAACCCGGCCGCGCGCGTGGACGCCTCGGGGACGATGTTGAACTTGAGATGGGCCAGCTTCGGCTCACCCGGCCGGTAGTAGTCCGGGTTGGCCTTGAGCAGCACGTAGGTGTCGGGTACGACCGTTTCCAGCTCGAACGGGCCGGTGCCGACCGCCACCTTCTGGAGGTTGCCGTTGGCCTCCACGACCTCCTTGGGGACCACGAAGAGGTTGGTGAGGTTGGACAGGAACGGCGCGAACGGCTCCTTCAGCTTGAAGGTCACCTGATAGGGGCCGGTGGCCACGGCGCTGGCGACCTGGCTGAAGCGGCTGGCCTCTGGCGAACCGGTCTTGGGGTCCATGATGCGGTTGAAGGAGTAGACCACGTCGGACGCCGTCATCTCGCGGCCGTTGTGGAACTTCACGCCCTGACGGATGTTGAACACGTAGGTGAGGCCGTCGTTGGAGACGGTCCAGGAGGTGGCGAGGGCGGGCTGGATCTGAAGCTTGCTGTTGACCTCCACCAGGCCCTCGTAGATCTCGTTGATGACGGCGAACGAGGAGAACGCCGTGACGATGTCGGGGTCGAGCCCGACCGGCGCCTGGTCGACCGCGATCTGCAGCGTCCCCTGCTGGGCTAAGGCCATGCCGGTGGCCAACACGAGCGCCACGATGAGGAGTCGGGTGCGCATGGGAACCTCCCTTGTCGTGGCGACCTCCATTGGCGTGCTGCACGCACGTCCTGCCGGCCACGAACGGCTCTGCGATGCCCAAGCGTACCATTTCGAGACCACTCGCGGCAATCGTGATAGCGTGCGGCCATGAAGACCCCGTCCGGCGGCGCCCCTCACGGCGGGGAAGCGCTCTCGGCGCGTCTGGCGGCCACGCTCGCGGGCGCGGTCGCCGACGGCACCGTGCCCGGCGGGGTCGTGCTCGTCGGCGACGCCGCCGGCCGGCAGGCGGGTGCCGTGGCCGGGGTGCGGCGCTACGGCGGCGAGGCCGTCACCGAGGACACGCGCTACGACCTGGCCTCGCTCACCAAGGTGGTGGGCTGCCTGAGCGGCCTGCTGCGGCTGCTCGACGCAGGCGAGGTGCAGCTCGCCGACCCGGTGCGACGCTTCTTCAGCAACGCCGGCTGGTTCCGTGAGCCGTCGCTGGGCGACGTCAGCCTGGAGGCGCTGGCCACGCACGCCTCGGGGCTGGCGGCGTGGCGGCCGCTGTTCGCCGAGGTGGCGAGCCGGCGTCAGGGGCTCGCGAGCGTGCTGCAGAGCGCCTTGGAGGGACCCGGTGGGGACTACCTCTACTCCGACCTCGGCGTCATGGTGCTGACCGCCGTGCTGGAGCGCGTCGCCGGTGAGCGGCTGGATACCTTCCTGGCCCGTGAGGTGTTCACACCGCTGGGCATGCCCGGCACCGGCTACGGGCCGCTCGCGCCCGAGCTGCCGGTCGCGGCCACCGAGGACGACGGACTGCGTGGCGGGCTGCTACAGGGCATCGTGCATGACGAGAATGCCTGGGTGCTGGACGGCGTGTCCGGCCATGCCGGGCTGTTCGCGCCGGCGGCCGATCTGCTCGCCTTCGGGCGGGCCTGGCTGCGGCTGGATGCGCCGTTCACCTCTCGGGCGTGGCTGCGGGCCGCGCTGGAGGACCGCTCGCGCGGCGAGGGGCCGCGCCGCGGGCTGCTGTGGCGGCTCGCCCAGCCCGACTGGCCGTTCGGGCCGGCATGTTCCGCGGCGGCCTTCGGCCACACCGGCTTCACCGGCACCAGCCTGGTCGTCGATCCGGAGCTGGGCTGGGTGACGGTGCTGCTCACCAACCGGGTCCACCCCAGCCGCGAGCGCGGCCAGGACATCGACGTGCTGCGTGCGCGCGTGCACGCCATCGTGGCGGAGGCGTACGCCGGCCGGGAGCGCGCGTGAGCCGGCCGGCTCGGGCGCGACCGGGAGCGCGGCCGTGAGCGCCGCCGCGGCGCCGGAAGGCGGGCGCGACCTGCCCGCCATGACCGTGCTCGGGCTGATGTCGGGCACCTCGATGGACGGCGTCGACACGGTCACCGTGTGCCTGGAGCGACGAGGCGGGGCGTGGCGTTGGGAGGTGCTGGGGCGCGCTTCGCTGAGCTATGCCCCGGCGCTCCGCGAGCGCCTGGCGCGGGCCATCGACCCGGAGCGCTCCGACGTGGTGCTCCTCACCGAGCTCCACCAGGAGGTCGGGGCGGTCTACGCCGAGGCCGTGGCGGCGGCCGCGTCACGCCACCCGCTCGACCTGGTGGGGCTGTCGGGCCAGACCGCCTACCACATCCCGCGCCCCGATGCCGCGCGTGGCTGGCGCGTGGTGAGCACGCTGCAGCTCGGCGAGGCGAGCGTGGTGACCGAGCGCTGCCGGGTGGCGACGGTGTCCGACTTCCGCCAGGGGGACCTGGCGGCCGGCGGCCAGGGTGCGCCGCTGGTGTCGTTCTCCGACCTGCA
This sequence comes from uncultured bacterium, assembly GCA_964407955.1. Lineage (GTDB taxonomy): Bacteria > Deinococcota > Deinococci > Deinococcales > Trueperaceae > JASBRS01. Next base: position 3,290 of record CAYOXR010000457.1, read on the forward strand.
GCTGTTCCGGCGGCCGGGAGCGCGGCTGTGCGTGCAGAACATCGGCGGCATCGCCAACCTCACCGCGCTGCCGCCCGACGGTGACCCCGCCGCGGTACTGGCGTTCGACACCGGTCCCGGCAACTGCCTCATCGACGAGGCGATGGAGGCTCTCTACGACCGCCCCTACGACGAGGACGGCCGCGTCGCGGCGTCCGGCCGGGTGGTGCCCGAGGCGTTGGCGCGGCTGTTGGCGGAGCCGTACTTCCGACTGCCGCCGCCCAAGACCACCGGGCGTGAGCTCTTCACGCTGGCGTGGGCGCTGCGCACGGGCGAGCTGCGAAGCGCAGCGCCGGCCGACGTCGTCGCCACGCTGAGCGCGCTCACGGCTGCCAGCATCGCCGATGCCTACGAGCGCGAGGTGCTGCCCGGCGGGCTGGACGAGGTGCTGGTGGCCGGCGGCGGCGCCCGCAACCCCCACCTGCTGCGCCTGCTGCGCGGGCGGTTGAGCGTTCCCGTGCGCACCTTCCGGGAGGCCGGCTACGAGGACAAGGATCGCGAGACCCTGGCCATGGCGGTGATGGCCTATCTGGCGTTCCATGGGGAGCCCAACGTGCTGCCGGCGGCGACCGGGGCGCGGCATCCGGTGATCGCCGGCAAGCTGAGCCGGCCGTGGCCGGGGTGAGGGCGCGTGGCGCCGTCGTGTTCACGGTGACGCGCCCACGGTGACGTGCAGAGCATGACGTGCAGAGCATGACGCGCCGAGCATGACGGGTCGAGCATGACGGGTCGACCGTGACGCTCAGTACGCGCCGCGAGGCGCCCTAGTCGCTGCCGGTCGCCACCCGCTCGCCGGACTCCTCCCGCCGGCGCCCGGACAGCATCATCTTGAACGACTCCATGGCTTCCTGAGTGGCGACCACCGTCAGGCGGTCGCCCTCCTCGAGGACGGTGTTGCCGTCGGGGATGGAGGCGCGCTCGTTGTGCATGACGCCGGCGATGAGCACGTTGGAGGGCAGGCTCAGCTCGCGCAGCTGCTTGCTCGCCACCGGGCAGTCGGGGGGCACCTCGGTCATGTACACGAACTCGTGGCGCCCGACCATGGGCACCGGCTCACCGCGCGACAGCCGGTCGACGAACTCGCGGTCCAGGATGGTGGGGTCGAGCGTGACAACGCGCTGCCGCAGGAGCTTCAACACGGCCTGGTAGTACTCCTGCTGATGGACCGGGCTGTCCCCCGGGTGGGCCACCTGCCACTCGTACAGCGTGGGGTACTTGGCGCGCCGCGTGAGGGTGTCCTGGATGACGTAGCTGAGGGCCACGGCGAGCATCGTCGGCACGATCAGGCGATAGCCGCCGGTCATCTCCGCCACCATGATCAGGGTTGCCAACGGCACGCGCGCCGCGCCCGCGAAGATGGCGGCCATGCCCACCACGGCGAGCGCCTCCGGGCTCGGACCCGACGGCGTCAGGTAGTGCAGGAACGCCGCCAGCGCCCCGCCGAGCATGCTGCCGACGAACAGCGTCGGCCCGAACACGCCACCCGAACCGCCCGAGCTGATGGTGAACGACATCGCCACGATCTTGCCGAAGGCCA
>CAYOXR010000458.1:0-6069 GCA_964407955.1 uncultured bacterium
TGAACGGCGTGACCACCGGCCTCGACGCCCCGCTCTACGCGGGCTGGCAGAGCCCGCCCCCGCCACCGCGCGGCCTGGACGCATATCCACGTCGCGAGCTGGTCAAAGGGGAGCGTCTGTACGGTGCGGGCGATCCGGCCGACACCGTCTTCCGGGTGGACCAGGGGCTGGTCAAGCTGAGCATCGACGTGCCGTACGGCCGCGAGCGCATCGTTGGCGTCGCCGGTCCGGGCGACCTGATCGGCGCGCTCACCCCCGCGCAGATCGCGTTGCGCGAGAGCGCCGAGGCGCTCAGCGCCAGCGTGGTCGTGACCGTGGTGCCGCGCATGCAGGCGTCCGACTTCGAGCGGGCGCTGTTCCGGGCGGCGGGCGATCAGCTCGCACGCGTCACCGTCGCGCTCGAGGACGGCGAGTTGCCGGTAGGCGCGCGCCTGGCCCGGGCCCTGCTGCGGCTCGGCGAGCGCTTCGGCCAGCTCTCCGAAGGCGGCGTGGTCCGCCTCACGCTGCCGCTCACCCACGAGAACCTGGCCGCCCTCATCGGTGCCGCTCGCGAGACCACCACGGCCGCGCTGGGCGACCTCCGTCGGCTCGGCCTGCTCGAGGGCACGCGCGGGCGCTACCGCTTCCGCCGCGAGCCGCTGGTGACGTACGCCCACGGCAACCACGGAAGCTAGCCCGCACCCGCCTCACAACCCGCGACCGCCCAGCAACCGCGGCAGGTCGGCACCGAGGTGGATGATGGTGCCCTGCCCGTAGATGTAGCGAATGCGCGAGTCGCGGCCCACCACCTCGACGACGGCGGTGTGATCGGTCGGCTCGGCGTCGGGATTGTAGCCGATCATGAAGGCCTTGGCAGCCGCCGCGATCTGCGCCCTGCTCCCCGTCAGCCCCACGAAGTCGGGGTCGAAACGCTTCACCCACGGCCCGATGACGCTCGGCGTGTCGTGGCTGGGGTCGACGCTGACCATCATCACCTTGAGATCCTTGGGCGCGCCCGCCTCCTGGTAGGCCCTGGCGAGCTTCTGCATGGTGAGCGGGCAGGTGTCCTGGCAGCGCGTGTAGCCGAAGTACACGAGGAGCACGTCGCCCCGGTACTGCGACAGCGTCACGGGGTCTCCGGCGCCGTCCACGAGGCGTAGGTCCCCGACCGGAATCGGGTCTTGCAGCGCCTGACCGGCGAGCGGGGGACGCGGGTGAAGGATCAGGCCCAGGCCATACGCCACGATGGCGGCGGCGATCAGGCCGACCACCCACACACTGGCGCGAAGCCATCGACGCATCGGCGACAGCATAGCCCGAACCCCTCGCGACCGGCGATGCCCGGAGGCGCCGCGCGCCGAGCCGCTTGCGCCCGCGTCGGCCGCTGCGAGGCGGCAGCCCCTGGTCGGCGCGGCGCGAACGCCTCAGGCGCCGCCCGCGATCGAAAGGAAGGCGTCGACCACGCTGGGGTCGAACTGGCGCCCGGACTCCGCCCGCAGGTAGCCGAGCGCGCGCTCGCGCGGCCATGCCGGGCGGTAGGGTCGGTCGCTGGTAAGGGCGTCGAACACGTCGATGACGGCGAACACGCGGGCCGCCAGTGGAATCTGCTCGCCGGCAAGGCCGCGCGGGTAGCCGCTGCCGTCCCAGCGCTCGTGGTGGCAGTAGGGGATGTCGAGCGCGGGCCGCAGGAACTCGATCGGCGAGAGCAGCTCGTAGGCGTAGACCGGGTGCCGCTTCATGAGCTCGTACTCGTCCTCGGTCAGCTCCTCTCCTTTGAGCAGGATGCTGTCGGGGATGCCCATCTTGCCGATGTCGTGGAGCAGCGCCCCGCGTTGCAGGTGAACGAGCTCCTCGGGCTCCATTCCCAGGTTGCGTGCCAGCCGCACCGCCATGTCGGTCACGCGCTTGCTGTGCCCGGCCGTCTCCTCGTCCTTGAGGTCGAGCGCGAACGCCCAGCCCTCGATGGTGCGGTCGTAGGCGCGCTGCAGCTCGACGTTGCTCTGTTCCAGCGAGCGCAACAGCTGCGAGTTCTCGATTGCGATGGCGCCCTGGTCGGCGTACGTCTCCAGGAACTCCAGCCACTCGTCGCCCGGGTCGAGACGCGCCAAGGTGTACAGCTCCACGACGCCCTGGAGCTGACCCTTGGCCAGCAGTGGCACCGACAGGTAGGTCACGAAGCCATCCTGGCGGTCCGCCGTCACCGCGGCGCCGCGCTCCTCCTGGGCTCGGAGATCGGGGATGTACACGGTGCGCTGCTCCAGCGCCGCCCTCCCGGCCGGACCGGTGCCGAGACGGGTGCGCCGGGACGGGTCAAGATCGCCGTCGAAGCCCCTGCCCACGAACGGGGAAAGGTCGGAGGCGACGCCGTCGAACAGCAGCACCGCCACCGCATCGACCTCGAGGTCGGTCAGCACCTGGTCCACGAAGATGTCGAGCACCAGCCGCAAATCGACACTGTTGGTGATGGCCATGTCGATGCGCCTGAGCGATTGCAGGTGCGCCACGCGGCGCCTGAGCTCGGCGTTGAGATCCGAGATCTTCTCCATGGCGCGCACGCGGTCGGTGATCTCCCGGAAGTTGAGCACGATGGCGCCGACGTCGGCGTCGTCTTCAAGGTTGGTGACGGTACCTTCGAGCCAGCGCCACACCTCGCCGGCGTCCCGCAGCCTGAAGCGCACGGGCTCGCTCGAGCCGGCCTTCGCCTCCACCAGGTCGAGGGCGTCGAGGAACGCGTCGCGGTCGTCCTCGTGGATGAGGTCGCTGCGCTCGCGGCCGAGGAGCTCTCCGGGCGCGTAGCCGAGCAGGCGCAACGCCGGCCCGCTCGCCACCCGCACGCTCCGGTCCTGCTCGATGAGCATGACGCCCTCCATGCCCTTCTCGAACAGGGCCCGGTAGGTGGCCTCGCTCTCGCGCAGCTTCCGCTCTGCCTCCACGCGCTCGCTGACGTCACGAACGTTGAGGACCAGCCCCTCGACGTCGGCGTCGGCGAGCCGGTTGCTGGCCACCACCTCGAGCCAGCGCCAGCCGCGCCCGGTCGCGAACCGGAAGGTGATGGTCTGCGCGCCGCCCTCCTCGACGAGGCGGGCGAGTGCGTCCTCCACGGAAGCGCGGTCGCGAGGGTGGACCCCCTTGCTCAGATCGATGCCCCGCTCGGCCGTCTCGTCGAAACCCAGACGGCGGGCCGCCGGGGACTGGTAGATGAGTCGCCCGCTCGCGTCGAGCACGACGATGACGTCGTTGGAGTGCTGGATGAGCGCCCGGAAGCGGCGTTCGCTGCGCGCCAGCGAGCGCTCCGCCGTGCGCTTCATGGTGACGTCGCTGACCAACGCCACCGCGCCTCCGCCGGGGAGCGGCCGCAGCGACAGCTCGGCCGGCACCGTACCTCCGTCCAGGCGTTGCAAGGTCACCTCGGCCCGGAGCGCCTGCTCGTCGGCCGCGCGCAGCAACGTCGGCGTCAAGATATCGTCGGCCGGAAACAGGCGCTCGGCCTCGATCCCGACCAGGCTCTCGGCGTCCGTTCCCAACAGCACCGCCGCGCGCGGGTTCACGCCCGTGATGCGCCGCTCCGGATCCAGCACCAGCACGCCCTCGGAGCTCATCTCCAGGAGCACGCCCAGCAGCCTCGAACCGCCCTGGTCCGCATCGTGGGCGTGGCCGTCCCGTGAAGCTCCCACCAGCAGCAGCTTGCGGCCGTTGCCGGGCAGCGCGCGCGCCTCGAGGAGGACCGCCATCGACGTGCCGTCGCCGCGCCGGTGGATGGCGGGGCCGCTCACGGCACCCGCCAGCACCTCCGGGTCGGATGTGGCGGCGGTCAACCGAGGCGGCGTACCCAGCCACATCTCGGGCAGGGTCCGCGACAGGAACGCGCCCCGCGCCAGGCGGTAGCTCTCCAGCGCAGCCGCGTTGACGTCGAGGAGGCGCAGGCTCGGCACGTCGACCACCCACAGGGGTTGAGGATGATGACGGAAGAGCAGGTCGCCTGAGAGGTGGGCCGGCTCGAACACCGGCTCGGCACACACGGGGGATCGGCCTCCTAGACGGGCGCAACACCTCGCTCGCGACGCCCTCGCCGCAGCACTGCGCGCCGCACGCCCCCCCACCGCGAGCGCCGGCGGTTCCGCGTCCGATTCTCCACGATACGGGCAGTGCGCCCTCACGGCCTGCCGACAATGCCACTCGGGATCGCGTCGGCGGCGCCCGCAGGTGCCGACCGGCAGCGCTCAGTCGGCGGAGCTGTCCGCTGGCCGCGAGCTGCGCGCCTCGACGCGGTCGAGCTGGTCCGCGACCAGCTGCGCCACGTCCAGCACCTCCGGCGCCCCCTCGAGGCTGGCGGACTCGCTGCTGGACAGCATCGACTTGCAGAAGGGGCACGCCGCGGCCACTACCTGCGCTCCGGTGTCCCGCGCCTCGGCGAAGCGCAGCTCGGAAACGCGTTCGCGGCCCGCCTCCTCTTCCTTCCAGAACTGCCCCCCACCCGCTCCGCAACACAGCGCCCCGGACCGGTTGCGCGGCATCTCCCGCAGCTCGCCGCCGCCGCTCGTCAACACCGCTCTCGGCGGCGCGTACACCCCGTTGTGACGCCCCAGATAGCACGGATCGTGGTAGGTCACGCTGCCGGCCAGCGCCACCGCCGGCAAGCGCCCGTCGGCCATCAACCGCTCGATCAGCTGCGTGTGGTGCACCACCTCGTACTCGCCGCCGAGCTGAGGGTAGTCGTTGAACAGCGCGTTGAAGCAGTGCGGGCACGTCGTCAGTACGAGCTTCGGGCTCGACGCGTCGAGCGCCTCGGCCGCCAGCGCCTCGTTCAGCACCGCCACGTTCTCGCTGGCCAGCTGGTAGTACAGGTACTCGTTGCCCGCCCTGCGAGCCGGATCGCCGGTGCACTTCTCGCCCTTGCCCAGCACCGCGTAGTTCACGCCGGCCCGCTCCAGGATGCTCACCATGGCGCGCGTCGTGCGCTGGGCCGCCGGGTCGAACGCGCCGGCGCACCCCACCCAGAAGAGCACCTCGAAGTCCGGCCTCTCCGCCACCGTGGGCACGGCCAGGCCCTCCGCCCAGTCCATGCGCTTGTCCGCACCGATGCCCCACGGGTTGCCCATGCGCTCCATGCCGCGGAACGCCGACTGCAGCTCGGACGGGAACGCGCCCTCCATCATCACGCGGTCCCGCCGCATGTCCACGATGTCGATCATCTGCTCGCACCCCACCGGGCACACGTCCATGCACGCCCCGCAGGTCGTGCATGCCCACAACGCCTCCTCGGGCAACGCGAACGCCAGGAGCGGGCGCGGACTCGCCTCCCCTGCCGCGAACGTCCGTGCGATCTCGTTCAGCTCGTAGCGCTTGTTGATCTCCAGCGCCGCCGGGCTCAACGCCTTGCCGCTCTGATTGGCCGGGCACACGTTCGCGCAGCGGTTGCACTGGATGCACGCGTAGGCATCCAGCAGCTGCGGGTAGCGCAGGTGCTCCAGCCGGGCCGCGCCGTACTGCTCCACGGCCTCGTCCTCGAAGTCGATCGGCTCCAGCACCCCGGTGGAGAGCGGTCCGCCGTCCGGGCGCCGTCGCTCCACCGCGAAGTTGAAGCCCGACGCGATCAGGTGCAGATGCTTCGTACGCGGGAAGTACGGCAGGAACGCCAGGATCAGGCCCAGCGCCGCCCACCAGCCCAGGTGCCAACCCCAGATGCGTCCGGTGCCGTAGCCCAGCAACGATGCCAGAGCGCTGGCGAACGGCTGGAAGCGGTCGGGGTGTCCCTCGGAGGCAAGCAACGAGCTCTCACCGAAGAAGCGAAAGCCAACGTGCAGCAGGATGAACCAACCCACGATGAGGCTGTCGCGCTGGATGCCGCGCGCGCGCACCTTCTCGTGCAGCAGCGTGCGTTCGCCATGCTCCAGGCGCCGGTCCCGCGCCCAGAATCGCCGCACCAGCATGAACAGCATGCCAACCAGGATCAGGATCGTGAGTACGTCCGCCAGCAGCCGGTAAACGTCGCCCACTGCGCCGAAGCGGATTCCCACCGTCCAGGAGCGGGGCAAATAGCCGTTCAGCAGGTCGATGAGGTTGACGAGCACGTAGAGCACGAAGCCGTAG
>CAYOXR010000459.1:0-3791 GCA_964407955.1 uncultured bacterium
GAACTGCGGTTCGTTGAAGACCTGGAGCGCGCCGATGATGTTGAAGATGAGCAGCAGGAGCAGCGTGTTCCGCAGCATCGGCAACTTGACGTACCAGACCACCTGCGAGTAGTTGGCACCGTCTAGCTGCGCCTGCTCTGCGTATTCCCTCGGGATCGCGAGCAGCGTCGCGTAGAGGATCAGCGAGGTGTACCCGGTGAACTCCCACACCGCGATCACCAGCAGGATCCAGGGCAGCGCGGGGTAGGTGATGAGCTTCGGGTTCTGGACGCCGAGCGCCTTCAGGATCGGCAGGAACGGGGACATCGACTTCGAGAACATGTACGACCACAGCAGCCCGGCGACGATGCCAGGGAACGCATAGGGGAGGTAGAAGATCAACCGGTAGGCTCGCGCAGTACGCACCCGCTCGTAGATGAGGGCGAAGACGACTCCCAGGAAGAGCATGAACGGCACCTGCACGAACAGCAGGAACATCGGGATCTTGAAGCCCTCCCAGAACTTCGGGTCGGTGATCACCTGGTGGTAGTTGCCGAGCCCGACCCACCACCTGCGGGCCCCGCGTTGGCCGAAGAGGGACAGGTAACCGCCCAGGATCACCGGGTAGACGACGGCGAAACCGAAGATCGCCAGGAACGGCGCCAGGAACCCGAATGCCTTGAGGGTCGAGAACCGTTTCATGCGTCTGGTCTCACGAGGATGCCCCCGAGTTCATCCTGCGGAACGGCGGGCCGATGGCCGGCCACCGGCGCCGGGCAGGCCGGCACGCGTCTTGCGTCGATCGGATTCAGCGTGCCGGCCTGCGGGAGCGGCATGTCGCCACCTTCCTGAGGGGACCTAGGTGCTCTGCCCCGGCCGAAGCCTAGATTGAGACCGCGTGCTCACGCCTCGATCTCGACCACGCGTCCCCGGACGGGACCTACATGCCTCCAGGTGGCAGCTGGCCCACGACCAGGTTGTTGAAGCCCTGCTGCCGCATGAACGACACCACGTCGTTCTGCCAGCTCGCGAGGAACTGGTCCCAGTTCTGCTTGCCGTCCAGCGTGTTCGTCATCTGCGTGTCGTTGCTGGACGAGACCTGGCTCATCACCGGCAGCGCGGTGAAGGCGGTCTTGACCTGGTCGAGCGCCTCGACGCTCACCTTGGTGATCATCTGACCGCCGAAGTACTCGTACGGCGTGTTCAACAACGCGGGCGCCACGTCGGTCTTGAAGACGGTCGACCACAGCACCGGCAACTGGCTCTTGTCGTGAAGCTGCACGAGCGAGTCCTTCTGCGAGTTGAGCCACAGCACGAACAGCGATGCCGCCTCGGGGTTCTTCGACTGACTGCTCACGTAGAAGCCCGAGCCGCCCATCTCGCCGTTGATCGGGTTGGCGGGGTCCCACTGCGGCAGCGTGGCGACGCGCCACAGGCCCGTGTTCGCGGCCGCGTTGAGCTGCAGCCACTCGGGGAACCAGCCGCCGTTGATGACCGTGGCGGCCTTGCCGTCCTGCAGCTCCTTGTACCAGTCGGCGTTCCACCACATGTCGGCGCGGACCAGGTTGTCCTTCACCAAGCCGCCCCAGTAGTTCATGACCTTCTTGGCGGTGTCGTTGGTGAAATCGATGTACCACTTGCCGTTGGCGTAATCGAAGAAGGTGCTGCCCGCTTGCCAGACGATCCCCATGGTGAACAGCACGAAGTTGCTCGGCATGCTGCAGAAGGTGATGTCGGGCGCCTGCTCATGGAGCTTCTCGGCCTGGGCGCGGAACTCGTCCCACGTCGTCGGCACGGTAAGGCCGTACTTGTCGAAGATGTCCTTGCGGTAGACCATGGTCATGGCGCCGCTGTCCTGCGGTGTCCCGTAGATCTTGCCGTCCATGGCCGTCCACTTGAGCGTGACCTGCGGGAAGTACTTCAGGTAGGTCTCTTCCGGCACCCACTTGTTCATGGCCTGGAAGCTGCCGTACTCCATGAACTGCGGGGCGTAGGTGTACTCGCTCATGATCACGTCCGGAAGGCCCGTACCTGCGGACGTCGCCGCCAGCACCTTCTGGTACTCGGTGTTTCCGTCTCCGACGTTCTCCCACTTCACCGTGATGGTGGGGTACGCCTTCTCGAACGTGGCGATGGCGGCATCCTCGTTGCTCGTCCAGCCCCACATCGTTATCGTGACTGGCTGCCCTGTGTATGCCGGATAGCCGTCCGGTCCGGCCCCCTGGGCGAGGGCGGGGGACAGCGCAAACACGAGCGCGGCAACGAACAGGGAAACCAGCAACCGTAGCGCACTGCGACGATGGATCATCGATCGACTCCTCAACGATCCTCGCGTGCCCGCCTGTCGAGCCGGCGCAATCATCACGCTCGGCACGGCCGGCCGCGAGCACGCAGCATCCGACGACAGCCACTGTGGTGCTCTTGTCTTTCGGTGCCTTCCCTCCTCCCTTCACGCCCAGGCGCCCGTCATCCCCGCCTGACTTGCGCCCGAGTTCCTCCCAAGGAATCTCCAGGAACAGGACCGCTCCGAGCGTCGATTGTCCGTGGTGTCATGGAAGCACGGGGCGAGCGCCCCTGTCAATGACAAACGCCCCGTGCGAGAGCGCTTTCCCGGCATGGGAGGGCGCCCTCGCGAGCTTGTTGAGAGCGTTCACAAGCTAGCGAGCGTGGCTGGCTACGGCGGGCGCGCGGATCAGTAGAGCAGCGCCAGTGCCGCGGGCTCCTCGGCCAGCGCGACAACCCGGTCGCAGAAGCGAGCGGCCTCGGCCACGTCCACGCGCGCCGGGTCGAAGGCGAACGTCAGGCGCAGGCTCGCCGCCACGACGGGCTCGCCGTCGACGGCCAGGACTCGTTCCTCGAGCCGCCCCACGACCGCTTCGACCAACGCGCCGGTCGCGCCGACGCTGTCCGACGTGAGGTCGGCCCGTGCGCGGCTGAGGTCGAGCAGCGCCAGCTCTTCTGCTGCCGCGGCCGTGCCCGGGTGCTCGCCCGCCACGCCGGCGGCGGCCACCCGCGCGTGCACGATGGCCGGCAGGCTGGCGGCCTCTGCCGCCCCCAGCGCGACGTCGCCGGCGGTGCCGTCGGCGATGCGGCGGTAGCGCACGGTGGCGGGCGCAGCGGCGGCCGTCAGCGGCTGGCGTGACCACACCGCCATCAGGAAGCGCGCCAGCAGGTCGCCGACGTCGAGGCCGGCTTCGGCATCGCTCAGGCGCTCGCGCGCCCAGCTCACGGTGGCGAGGAGCGGGCCGGCATCCAGCACCCGCTCGAAGCGCAGCGCCGCAACGGCGCCCGGCGCCCCGGCGAGCGCGCGCGCCGCCGCGCCAGTGTGGTGCGCAGCGCGCAGCACGTCGGCGGCGAGGACGGCGCCGTCCGGTCCGCTGCCGCGAGCGCGCAGGGCCTCCAGCGATACGCTGTTCTCGGCGGCCAGGCGCCGGGCCTTGGGCGACGCGGGGACGATCCCGGTCGCCTGCGCGCTAGTGATCGCGGGCTCGTCGGCAACGGCCACGCGCAACGGCGCGGCTGCCGGCGTCTCGGGCGTCGGCGTCGGGGCGCCGGCCTCAGGGGCGCTTCGGGGCGCCGCTGGATGGCTGGCGCCGGCCGGGGCCGCGGGCGGCCCGTCACGGTTCGGGGCCGGGGGGCCGTCGGCGGCGGCGTGAGCGTCCCCCGCTGGGCGGGCGTCGGCCACCGACTCCCCCTCTGTCAGGATGACGGCGATGACGCTGCCCACCTTGACCTCGTCCCCGGCGGCGGCGCGCACCCCCGCCAGGGTCCCGGAGGCGGGGGCGTCGAGCTCCATGGTGGCCTTGTCGGTC
>CAYOXR010000460.1:0-5203 GCA_964407955.1 uncultured bacterium
CTGGGCAACTACACCCCCACGAACACCGACTACCTCAACGCCGCGGACCTCGACCTGGGGTCCACCTCGCCCGCCCTGCTCGGCGACGGCTACATCGCGCAGGGTGGCAAAGACGGCGTGATCCGGGTCCTCGACTGGAGCAAGCTGCTCTGCACCGCCCCCCATCGCGAGGACGCCTCACAGACGGTGCCCACGCCGTCGGGCGGCAAGCTCTTCACGGCGCTTGTGGTGTGGCACCATGGCGGCCAGACCTGGCTGTTCGCGGCCGACAACGGCGGCACGGCGGCCTGGACGTTCGCCGGCGGGCGCCTGCATCCGGCGTGGAACACGGGCAGCGGTGGCACCAGCCCCGTGCTCGCCGGCGGGCTGCTGTATGTCTACGACCCGGGCGGAAGCGGCCTACGGGTCTACGAGCCGACCTCCGGCGACGTGCTGGCGACCTTGCCGGCCGGCCGCGGGCACTGGAACAGCCCCATCGTGATCGACGGCCGCATTGCCTTGCCCGAGGGCAACGCCAACAGTCACAGGACCAGCGGCGTGCTCGACATCTGGCGTCTGCCCTAGCGGACGGGGCCGGTCGCTCAGCCCTCGCCGCCGCCGTGGCGGTCATCCTCGGCGCTCTCGCCCGGGGTGGTCGTGTCCTCAGCCGCGGCGGGCGGGCCGCCATCCGTTCCCTCACCGCCGGCGCCCGCTTCGGGGGTCGCGCCGGTCGCGCTTTCCTGGCCCAGCCGGCCTGGCTCCGTGGGGGCACGGCTGGCCGCCGTGAGCAGCCGCTCCAGGCGGCCGGCCATGGCGGCGGGGTTGGGGTGCAGGCCCTCCAGCAACAGCTGCGTCTCGAACAGCTGGAAGAGCAGCTCGTCGACGAGCGGGTCGTCCTCGTCGGCGCTCAAGCGCTCGGCGAGGTTGCGGACCAGGTCGCTTCGGCGGTTGAGCTCGAGCGCTCGAGGCGCCCCCTGGTAGCCTTCTTCGGTGAGCCTCCGAATGCGCTCCAGGCCGGCAGGCGCTCCCGCGGGCGCCACCAGGCGCGCCGGGTTGCGCTCCAGCAGGCGGCTCTCACGCACGTCCGCGACGCGCTCGCCGAGCACGCTGCGGGCCCGAGCCAGAAGCCGGTCGAAGGGGGCATCTGCAACGGCTTCGCTCGGCGGCGAGGCGGCTGCTTCGTCGGGCCGCTCGGGCTCCGGCGGCAGCTCGAGGCCCGACTCGCCGACATCGCGCAGCGGATGGTCGCGGTAGCTGGGCAGCCCCACCGGCACGAAGGCGTCGAGCGGCTCGGTGAGGAGCAGCACCTCGAGGCCCCGGCGCCGGAAGGGCTCGAGGTGGGGGCTGGCCAGGGCGGCCTCGACGTCGTCGGCCTGCACGAAGTAGATGTCGCGCTGCTGCGGCGCCATGCGCTCGACGTAGGCGCCCAGCGACGTGGACGCGGCGTGTGTCGATCGGAACCGCAGCAGGTCGGGGATGCGCTCGTCGCGGTCGGGGGCGGTCGCCACCGCCTCCTTGAGGAAGACGCCGTAGCCGTCCAGGAAGCGCCGATATCGTTCGTCATCCTCCTCGGCGAGGTCGGCGATCGCGCCGACCGCGCGTTTGCCGAGGACCGTCCGGATGCGCGCCAGCACCGGGGTGCGCTGGATCGCCTCGCGCGACACGTTGAGCGGCAGGTCCTCGGCGTCCACGACGCCGACCATGAAGCGCAGGTAGCGGGGAAGCAGCGTGCGCTCGTGTTCCTCGATCAGGACCTTGCGGGCATAGAGACGCACGCCGTCGCCTTCGGGGTCGCGGAGCAGCAACGGGTCACGCGCCTCGGGCACGTACAGCAGCGCATAGAACTGGAGCGGCACGTCGGCCTGCATGTGCACGGTCAGCAGCGGCGCCCCGGCGCCGAAGCGCAGCTGGCCCAGGAAGCGTTGGTGTTGCTCCGCGCTGACGCTCTCCGGCCGCTCCCGCCAGAGCGCGGTCTGCTCGTTGACCTTGTGCCAGTCGCCGTCCTGTCGCAGGTAGATGGGGAAGGGGACGTAGTTCGAGTGCGTCCGCACCACCTCGCGAAGGCGGTCGGGCTCCAGGAAATCGCGAGCGTCCTCGCGCAGGCGCAGACGCACCTCCGTGCCGCGCTCGGGCTTGTCCGCATCGCCTATGTCGAAACCGCCGGCACCCTGCGAGCGCCACCGGGCTGCGGCGTCCTCCGGGCGCAGACTGCGGGACACCACCTCGGCTTCCTCCGCCACCATGAACACGCTGTAGAAGCCCACCCCGAAGCGCCCGATGAGCTCGCGCGCCGAGGCGGTGTCCTGCTCGTTGAGCCGGTGCATCGCCTCGGTGAAGCCGCGCGCCCCCGAGTGCGCGATTGTGCCGAGATTCTGCACCAGCTCCTCGCGGCTCATGCCGCGGCCGCTGTCGCGGACGACGAGCGTGGCATTCGCCGCGTCTGCCTCGAGCCAGATGCCCAGCTCGGCGGACGGATCCACCACCTCGCCTTGCGTGAGACTCTCCAGGCGGAAGCGGTGGAGCGCATCCGCGGCGTTGGAGAGGAGCTCGCGAAGGAACACCTCGCGCTCGCTGTAGAGCGAGTGCACGAGGATGTCGAGCAGCTGTGTGATCTCCGCCTTGAAGGCGATGGTCTCGTCCGGCACGCCCTCCAGGCTACTTCGCTTGGCGCGGGCCGGCAAGCCGCGGGCCGGGGACCGCGCCGCCGACCCGGCCCATGCCCGCACCGGCGGCCGTGGCTAGCGGCCCGCGCCGGCGAAGGCCTGCAAAGCGCCGTTCGGCGCCGCCATGTCGAGCACCTTGGCGTAGGGAACGACCACCGTGAAGGTGCCCTGCACGTACGGTCCCATCGCATAGGGGGGGAACGTGAAGCTCAACCCTGCCGGCGTCAGCACGTACAGCGCCAGGTCGTGGGCGCTCAGGCTGCTCACCTGACCCTGCACCACCCAGGTGGCGCCTTGCGCCCGCAGGTCGGCGAGCACGAGCGGCGCGAGGCGGGCCACGTAGTCCTCTCCAGGGGCGAACAGCTCGGCGAGGGAGATGCGGCGCGGACCGCTGCGGTCCAGCCACCAGGTGGCGGTAGCGGTCTCTTGGATGCCGTGGGCGCCGCCGGTGTAGCGGTAGCGGCTGGTCAACAGGCTCACGTACGGCCCCGCCACGCCCTCCACGGTGGTCTCGGCGATCAGCTGCCAGGCATGGAAGAGCCCGCCCGCCGCGCGCGCGCTGCGACCCTCGCGGACGAACGTGGTCAGCTCCGCGCCTGATGCCGGCCCCAGCTCTGCATTGAGGGGTGCCAGCGCGCCCGTCAGGAAGTGCGGATAGCTGTCGGTGGCTTGGATAGGCCCGTCCTGGACGTTCACGCGGACGTACTGGGCGACGCGGCTCAAGGACAGCGTGAGCCGCTCGGTGCCGAGCGTAAGGTGGCCGGCGATGCTGTTGCCGTCGTCGTTCGGAGCCAGCGACCGGGTCGCGTCGAGGCGGGCGCCGGCCAGCGTTCCGGCGGGCGCACTACGGCCGGTGTTCTGCGGTGTCGGCGCCAACGTGAGCGCGCCGTCGGCAGCCGAGCTGCCGGCCACCGGCACCACGGCGCGCTCGGCGGGGAGCAGCAGGCGTCCGGACGCCGTGGCGCCCGCCAGCGTCAGGTCGAGCAGCAGCGGCTGCGAGCCGGCCGTGCCGCGATACAGCGCCCGCCACCACGAGGGTGTGGCCTGTGCCGCAGCCAGCGATGTCAGTGCCAGGACCGTTGCGAGCAGTAGGGCCAGCGTAGCGACGGCCATGTCAGCGGGCCGCCGGCGCTGTTTGCGAAGACGGCGACGGGTTGGTGCGCGGTGGCGATGCATGCGGGAGCCTCCGCCCCAGTCTAGGCGTCCTCTGCCGCGGCGACGCGCCCCCTGCCCGCGGCTGCGAAGCAGGCCTCCAGGACGCCGCTTCTCGGCTCAGCCTTTTCATCGTTTCGTCATCTGTCTCTCGCGCGGGTGGCGTACCTTGAGGTCAGCCGATCAGGAAGCTCGGCCTGGCGTACCGAGAGCGTCTGGGACGGAACCCCCACGGACCACCCCACACAGCGGGGTGGTCCGCGCCTTTCGTGGGCCGCGGCCTGCGACGAGCGACGCTCGCCACCGCTGCTACACTCGCGCCATGGCACGAACCGACGCGTCCATCAGCGTGGTCGGGGCCGGCATGGCCGGCAGCGAAGCCGCGCTCGCGGCCGCGCGCCTGGGCGTTGCGGTCGACCTCTACGAGATGCGTCCGGTGACCCTGACGCCCGCACATCACACCGGCGACTTCGCCGAGCTGGTGTGCTCCAACAGCTTCGGCGCGGAGAGCGAGAGCAGCGCCAAGGGGTTGCTGCAACGCGAGATGCTGGCCGCGGGCGGCATCGTCATGGCGAGCGCGCACGCCTGTCGCGTGCCGGCCGGGGGCGCCCTCGCAGTCGACCGGGAGGCGTTCAGCCGGCGCGTCACCGAGGCGGTGCGCGCCCATCCCCTGATCCGCGTGCACAACGTCGAGCTGACCGAGGTGCCCGAGGGCATCGTGGTGCTCAGCACCGGGCCGCTCACCGCCGACCGCTTCGCGCGTGCGTTGCGCGCGCGGCTCGGCACCGAGTTCCTGGGCTTCTACGACGCCGCCGCGCCGGTGATCGACGTGGACAGCGTGGACATGGACGTTGCGTTCCGCAAGGGGCGCTACGCTCAGTCCGCCGACTACCTCAACCTGCCGTTCACGAAGCCGGCCTACGACCGCTTCTTCGAACGCCTCGCCGCCGCCCGCAGCCATCAGGGGCACGACTGGGAGAAGCTGGAGTTCTTCGAGGGTTGCATGCCCATCGAGGAGCTGGCGCGGCGCGGCTACCACACGCCGCGCTTCGGGCCGCTGAAGCCGGTGGGCCTGGAGCACCCGGACACGGGCGAGCGCTTCTACGCCGTGGCGCAGCTGAGGCAGGAGGACGCACGGGGCCGCATGTGGTCGCTGGTGGGTTTCCAGACCGGCCTCAAGTGGGGCGACCAGAAGGAGGTCGTGCGCACGATTCCCGGTTTGGAGAGTGCCGACATCGTGCGCTACGGCGTGATGCACCGCAACACCTATCTCAACGCCCCGCGCTTGCTTCCCCCCAGCCTGGCGTTCCGTGACCACCCAGGTTGGTTCACGGCAGGTGTCCTGGCGGGCACCGAGGGCTATCTGGAGTCCTCTGCGAGCGGCTGGCTGGCGGGGACCAACGCCGGCC
>CAYOXR010000461.1:0-9142 GCA_964407955.1 uncultured bacterium
GCGTAGCGGCTCTTCGGCGACAGGCTCGGCTCGCCGCCGGCGCCCGCCCGGGTGCGATCCAACCACATCCCCACCATGCGGTAGAACTCCGGGACACGCTCCACGGGTACCAGAACTTTCACTTCTGCCTGCGACATCCAGGGTCTCCTAAGGATCCACGGTGGTATCGATACTTCTCTGGGGGTGGACCATCTGCCAGCTTATCGAACACCGTGCCGCGCCACAAGTACGGCCTCACCGCCCCGGAACACACGCCAGCCGTGCCAGGGCCAGAAAATGCCCGGATGCTCGGCCGCGGCGGGGCAACCCGGTACCAAATTGCACCATGACGGTGAGTTCAACTACGTAACCGGCTAGCTCAGCGTGACGGGCTCGCCCCAGCTCTCGAAGGCCGCGTTGTGGCTGAGGAGCACCACCTGGCGCTCCCGCGCCACGCGTTCCAGACTGCCGCGCAGCCGTTCCAGGCGCTCGGCGTCCCAGTGAAGGAAGGGGTCGTCGAGAACCAGCGGCAGACGCACGTCGTCGGCCACATGGTCGGCGATGGCCAGGCGCAAAGCCAGCGCGAGCTGGTCCTGGGCGCCCCGGCTCAGCTCTTCGGGCGGGCGCTCGACAGCGTCGGGCTCGACCACCAGCACCCCAAAGTCGTCCAGGAGCCGTACCGTGCGCCCGGGCCGGTCCGTGAGCGTGGCGAAGTGCCCGGAGGCCAGCTCCTCCAGCCGCTCGCGATAGCTCCCCTGGAAGTCACGCACCGCCGCACGCAGCGCGATGTGCGCGTGGGCGAGCGCCTCGACCTCCGCGGTCAGCCGCTCGCGCCGCGCCAGCAGTCGCGTTCGCTCCGCTTCGGCCCGCGCCAGGTTCACACTGGGCTTGGCCTGGAACACGGCGAGGTCGCGGGTGCGCTCGTAGACCTCCGCTTCGGCCGCCTGCCGCGCTCCCCGCTCGAACGACAACCGTTCGTCGAGCGCCTCCAGGCGCTCGAGCATGCGCGACCGCTCGATCGGCTCGTCCGGGCCGGGAAGCTCACTTCGTCCCCCCACCACCGCCGCCAGCGCGCCCGCCTCCTCGCGGACCTCCGCCGCACGTCGTTCCACGCGTGTCACCAGGGCATCGAGCGACTCGCAATCGGCCGCGTCCAGCAGCGAGGCCAAGGCGTCGAACGAGCGCTCGGCCGCCTGAACGGCCTGCTCGCGCTCGTGCCAGCGCTCGAGCAGCTCGGTGGCGCCGACCCCGGCGCTGTCGAGCAGCTCGCGCACCGGTGTCACCATGGCGTCGCGGCTCTCCTCGGCCGCCAGCAGGTCGGCCCGCAACGCCGTGTAGGTGGTCTCACGCTCCTCCAGAACGGTATCGGCCACGGCCACCTCGCGGCGCAGCCGCTCGCGCTCGCCTCGGAAGGCGCGCCGCGCCTCGTCGCGGGACTCGGCCGCGGCGAGCACGTCCTCCCACGTCTTCTGGCTCAGCTTCGCCAGGAAGCCGCACAGCTCGGACACGCTGCGCGCACGTCCACCTTGCGCCTCGGCGAACGCGGCCAACCGGGGCCAGGGCGCGGGCATGGCCAGCGGCGAGCGTGCCGACACCTCGGCGGGCGGCACCCCGAACGTGCGCGAGCACAGCTCGCGGTGGACCTCCTCGCGCTGCAGGAGCGTGCGTTGCGCTTCCCGGAAGGCATCGAAGGCGGCGCCCGGCTCCGGGTAGGCCTCCTGGTAGGGTTGCATGCGGCGCTGGAAGGCATGGAGCTGCTGCCGCGCGGCCTCCGTCTCGTTCTCCAGGCGAATCAGGTCACGCCGGGTGGGGGCGGGCTTGGCCCGCCAGGCCTCGTAGCGCGCTACCAGGTCCTCCAGCTCGGGGCGGGTCAGCCCACGGAAGCGCCGTAGGCGCGCTCCCCCCATCGCCGGCGCACGCAGCAGCGTCGCCGCGCCGAGCGCCACCAGCAGCGCCAGGCCGGCGGCCGGCGTGCTCCCCACCAGCTGGTGGCCGATCCAGTACACCGCCGCGGCCAGCCCGAGAGACGCCGTCACCTGCACCATGGCGCGCCGCAGCCGCTTCGGGGGCGTGGCCAGGACCGCGCGCAGGCTCTCGGCCTCGAGGTCGTTGGGAAGGGCGGGATCGGGCACCAGCGCTCGACGGCGTTCGGCGCGCGCGTCGCGCAAAGCGTTCTCCAGCCCCTCGACGGTGCGCACCCTGGCTTCGGCCTCGTAGTCGTAGCGACGCAGCAGGCCACGGTCCTGCTCGGGCGCCAGCGCCAGCATGGCGTAGGGACGCAGCGCCTTGCGCGCCGCGGCGATCCCCTCCTCACGGGCGTCGAAGGCTTCCCAGTCGGCCACCGACTGGTCGGCGCTGGAGCGCAGCTCGCGGACCGCCGTGACCGTCAGTCCCTCGTCCTCGTCGTCGAACGGCGCGCCCGCCAACAGCCGCTCGAGCTCGCGCGAGCGCTGCGCGGCCTGCCTGCGCGCCTCGTCCAGCGCACGCGCCGCGGCCTGGCAGGCTCGCGCGGCCTCGTCGGCGCCGCGCTCCGCGGCCACCAGCGCCACCAGACGGGACTCGCCGTCCTCCGGCGCGTCGGCCAGCTCCGGCCACACCTCGCCTACGTGGCGGTGGGCCCGGGCGGCCTCCGCCTGCAGCATCTCCGCGCGGGCAAGCGTCTGCGCCGCCGCTCGTTCCGCCTCGACGCGCTCGTCGTAGGTTCTGCGCCTGGCCAGGTAGCCTCGCAACGTTTCGGCCTCGCGCTCGAGGCGCTCTGCCTCGACCTGGTGCTGGCTGCGACGCCCCTCGGCTTCGGCCAGCGCGCGCGCCGCCTCCTGGGCGCCGTCGGCCGCCTTCCGCCCTTCCTCGAGCCGCGCCTCCACCGCCCGCAGGGCCTCCTCGCAACGCTCCAGCTCGCCGTCGACGTCGCCTTCGGCGAGGCCCAGCCCCTCGGCGCGCCGAGTGCGGCGGCGCGTCTCCACCTCGAGCCGTGCCAGCGCACGCTCCACGCCGCCCCGGCCGGAGCCCACCAGCAGGCGCTGGACCTCGGCGCTCAGCCGCTCCACGCGGGGCAACGGCTGCGTCACGCAGAAGCTCTCCAGGTAGGCCCTCCGCTCGCCGAGGCCCACGGCCGCCGCAACCACCGATTTCACCTCGTCACCGGTCACGGCCTCGCGCGTCTCGGCGGCGCTCGCGCCTACCGCCGCAGCCCCGTCACCCAGCCGCCACAGCCGCGCCTCCGCCGTCGCCAGGTCCCGCTCCAGCACGTAGCGAACGCCGTCGACGCCCACGAACGTCAGCCGACCCGTCGCGCCGGACGCGACCGGGCGGCCGGGCTTTGGGTCGCCGGCTTGCGCCTGGCCGGCAGGCGGCGACGGTTGCCGGACCGCGGGACCGAACAGCACGTCCGCCAGGCCCTCGACGACGGTGCTCTTGCCCCACTCGTTGGGCCGCACCAGGGTTCCGAGCCCCACCGGGAAGCCCAGATCCAGACGCCCGACACCCGTCACGCCGGCCAGCTCGAGACGTTCCCAGCGCACCCCCACCAGGTGCGGACCGCGCCCGCGCGCAGCGCTGGACGCCGACGCCCTGGAACGGGCCCGCTTCGGGTCGCGCTCGTTCATGTCCTCGTCCCCGGTGCCGGCCCGCCCGACAGCGCGGCGATCCCCCAGCGCAGGCTCACCGCCAGGCGCCGGCGTGTCTCGCCACTGGCGCCGTCCATGCGCTCGAGCATGCGCGACACGAACGCCCCGCGGACGCTCGCCTCCTCGGCCCAGCGCGACAGCAGCTCAGGCGCCAGCACCTCGACCTCGTCGACGATCTCGAGGTGGAAGAACGACGGGGCATGCCGCTGCCGCAGCGTCTCCACGTCCAATTCCGGGAGCCACAGCGCGCCGCCCAGGCGCACGCGCTGCACCGCGTCGCCGTCGGCCAGCGCTGCGATGAAGGCATCGATCTCGGCCACGTCGTCGACGGGCGTGAGGTCCAGGGCCGTGTCCCGCACCGGCTGGACGCTCACCGGGATGTCCCGTGCAACGGCCCGTTCCCCGTCGAAGTCGACCAGCGCGACGGTGCCGCAGCCGCCGTCACCGACGGCCAGCGCCTCGGGCGCGCCGGGGTAGGCGGCCGGGCCGGCGGGGAACTCATGCCGGAGCGGGTCGTGCACGTGCCCAAGGGCGACGTAGTGGTAGCGCGCGGCGGCTAGCGCGTCGCTGTCCAGCGACAACGTGCGCTGGCCGCCGGCCGTGTCCAGGCTGCCGTGGAAGGCCGCCACGTGCACACCGGGCTCCTCGAGCCGCGGGAACTCGCGTACCGGCCGGTCTTGCGGGGTGACGCCGCCGGTGAAGGCCATGCCGTAGAGATGAACGCGCTGGCCCGCCAGGTCCAGGCTGGTCAGGTGGGCGGGCAGCGGCTCGCTCACCAGTAGGCCGGGCCAGTCGGCGCGCCTGCGCCGGTAGACGCTGCCGGAGTACGTGAGCTCGTCGTGGTTGCCGGGCACGGTGACGGGCAGCGTGCCGCCCCGTTCGAGCCGCGCCAGCTCCGCGAGCACCGTGTCGACCAGCTCTTCCGGTGGGTCGAAGTCGTCGAAGAGGTCCCCGGCCACGACGACCAGCTGCGCCTCCTCGGCCAGCGCCTTGTCGACGATGCGCGCCAGCACGCCGTCACGGCGCTGGCGCCGTTCGACGGCTCGCTCGGGCGGCCAATCGCCGGGTTGCCAACCGAGATGCAGGTCGGCGAGGTGGAGCAGGCGCACGTAACCTCCCTCGTGCCCTTGCATCGAGCCAGGGCACACGCCCTGCAAACCTGGGTCGCCACTCAACCGTAGCAGGTCCGCCCGCCCGAGGGCGGAAATTCCACTCTCTTCGACGACCCTGCCGCCGGTGTGAACGCGGCCGGCCCGGCCTTTACGCTGCGCTCATCTGGCCACCGTAGAGTCGGCCGAGAATGGGCCGAGGGGCCGTCGATCCCGCCACGCCAGGATCGCGCCGCCTGCGCAGCCAAGCTGTGCCCGGGCGGGTGGCCTATCCAAGGACCGGGCAGGACGGGCAGTGGGCCGCCCGGGGAGGGGCAGGGATGTGATGCAAGCACGGACGTCCAGCAGACCGAGTCACGGCGCCATGTGCCGGGTGCGGCGCCTGCGCTGGCTGACAGCGCTTGCCGTCACTGCGGCGTTGAGCGCGGGAGCGGCGCTGGCCGCGAGCACCATCGTGCCGTCGGTGACCGTCTCCGGCAGCGGCACCGTGTGGCAGTTCATCAGCAGTCACGCCGTCAACGCCCAGGCGAGCACCTGCTACCGGGCAAGCGCACGCCCGTCGGAAACCTTCACCTGCCTCAAGGCCGCCCTCCAGACGGCCGGTCTCGACGCGATGCTGCAGGAGAAGAACCACGTCACGTTGTTCGCACCGACCGATGCCGGCTTCAGGGACCTCGCGCACCTGATGGGGACCGGAGCCTTCCAGCAGCTCATGCAGGAGAAGGACCGGCTCACCAAGGTGCTGGAGACCATGATGGTGAAGGGTCGCTACACCAGCGCCGACCTCGCGGCGCGCGCCATCCCCGCGACGGGGCGCGTCCAGCTCGACAACCTGGCCGGGACGAAGCTGCGGCTCACCTTCGACACCTTCCCCCCCATCAACGGTCGCGTCAAGGTGGCCGTGGGCGAGGTCGGCTTCTACGCGGGTTGGACGCCCTACCTGACCGGCGAGACCACGTTGCTCGACAACGGCTCCGTCATCCCCCTGGACATGGTGTACGTGCCGACCGCCTTGCGCTAGCCGGGCATGCCGGGGCCGCGCTCAGCCCGCCTCGTCCGCCGAAGCGTCCGCACCGGCGGCGCCGTCCGGCGGCTCGGGTCCGGACCGCAACCGCCTGCTGGCGGCCTCTCCCGCCTGCCTCACGGCCACCCGGTAGCGGCGCTCGATCGCGCTGTCGAAGCGGCTCAGCGGTCCCGCCAGCGCGATGGCGGCGACCATGCGCCCCGGGCTCTCGAACACCGGCGCCGCCACCGAGAAGGCGCCGGGCTCGAAGTCGCCGATGGCGACGCACACGCCCTGCCGCCGGGAGCGGTCGACCTCGATTCGCAGGAGCTCGGGGTCGGTATCGCTCAGCTCGGTGTAGGCGGGGAGCCCTTCGCGTACCAGCCAGGCCATCAGCTCGGGGCCCCCGTAGGCGAGGAACAGCTTGCCGCTGCCACCGGCGTGGAGACGGGTGCGTTCGCCCACCGGCGACACCACCCGCACCGCCCGGGTCGACTCGCGCACATCGGCGATGACGGCGTCCAGTCCGTCACGAACCACCAGGTGAACGCTCTCGCCGGTGGCCTCGCGGAGCTCATCGAGAACCGGCGCTGCCAGGGCGATCACCGGTTGCAGGCGCGCTGCCTGGTGTCCGAGGCGCAGCGCTCCGTAGCCGAGCCGGTAGGTCTTGTCGCCGCCTTTGGCGACCAGGCCGTGCCCTTCGAGCGTAGCCAGGATCTTGAGCACCTGGCTGGCGCTGGTGTGCGAGCGTTCGGCGAGGGCCTGAAGCCCGAGGTCGGGGCGCTGGGCTACCAGCCCCAGGATGCCCAGCGCCCGGTCGAGGGCGTGGATGCGGTAGCGGGCCGGCGTGGACGCGCCGGCTGCGTCTGCCCCCGCGGTCTCGTCGACGGCGCCGGCCGCTGCAGCCGCCGGACGCGAAGCGCCTTCCGGATCCGGGCTCATGCCGCAGTCTAGACGACCGCCGCTTTCGCTGCAACGAATGGCATTTCTGGTGGAGAAAGCCGCCACAAGCGCGCGCAAGACAGATTCGCGTCGCTCACGCGATTCAGGCAGCCCACGTGGTCAAGAGCCCGCCACTGAGAGTGGGGCCGCGGCGCCGACCTGGTGACGACCGCCACGCCCACCGGCCGCACCGTCGCGAGGCGTCCAAGGCGACCTCGTGCGCGGCCGGCACGCCCGCGGCCCACGGCGCTGCAACCGCCCGACGACGATCGCCCGGCCTCAAGCCGGCACCCGCATCAACCAGCGGAACGCGAACGCCAGCAGACCCAGAAGCGTCACCCAGGCGAAGAACGGCGCCACGCGGACCACGTACGCCTCGGGCAGCAGGCGCTCGAAGAGCCAGTCGTGGCCGGACGCGTCGCCCAGCCGACGGGCCAGCTTGGTGAGCGGGCAGCGGCGCCCGTTGACCACATAGACCACGCCCTCCACGCCGATCATTGCGAGCGACAGCCACAGCCACACGTCACGGCGGCCCGTTACGCCGTCGACGAGCACCGTGACGCACGCCGCCCCCATCACCAGCACCAGCACGCTGTGCGCGATCTTCACCGCCAGCGCGGCACGGGCCCGCCCCCGCGCAGCGGCCGACGACCCCACCTCGCGAGGATCTCCCGAAGCCTTTGAACGACGTTTGCGCATCGAGCCTCCCCCGACGGGTCCCCGCTCCGCCGCGGCCACGCGACGCCTCGTGCATTGTGGCGTGCGCGGCGCCGTCGTGCGGCCGGGCGGCACCTGCTTCATGCTACTCGTGACGGCCGCACGGGGCGACGAACCGGGCCGCGACCGGCCGGATTACAGCTGGTCGGCCGAGCAGGGCCGACGACAAACGTCCGTTGACGGCCGGCGCCACCGGCGCCATGCTGGCCGAGAAGCCGCCACACGCAAGCGCGGCGGCGAGGGGGGGCGAGCGATGATCACCTGGGACCTGGCGTCCGGCTGGACGCTCGAGCTCGCGCGGGCCCCGGCAGGGGCGTCCGACGCTCGGGCCATGCCCGACGAACTCACCGCCTCGCCAGTCGTGCCGGCCAGCGTACCCGGCTGCGTGCACACCGACCTGATGGCGGCCGGGCTGATCCCCGACCCGCTGGTGGAGCGCAACGAGACGCTGGTGCAGTGGATCGGCGAGTGCGACTGGCGCTATCGGTGCCGCTTCACCGTGCCGGCGGCGCTCTCCGCCATGGAGCGCGTCGCCCTCCACTGCGAGGGCCTCGACACCGTCGCCACGCTCAGCCTGAACGGTGTGGCGATCGGGCGCGCGGAGAACATGCACCGGCCGCACCGCTTCGACGTCACAGGCGCGCTGCGAGCGGGCGAGAACGAGCTCGCCATCGAGTTCCGCTCGCCGCTGGCGTACGCCCGCGAGCAGGCGGAGAGGCTCGGCGAGCGGCCGCGTGCGTACCCGCTGCCCTACAACTTCGTCCGCAAGATGGCCTGCAACTTCGGCTGGGACTGGGGTCCGACGCTGGTCACCGCGGGCGTCTGGAAGCCCGTCCGGCTGGAAGGCTGGGAGGCGGCGCGCATCCGGCAGGTGCGCCCCTGGGTGCGTGTGACGATGGACCCCGGCGGCGACACCGAGCGCGCGCTGCACGGCAGCGTCGAGGTGCACGTGGATCTCGAGCGCGGCCGCACCCCGAGCGAGCTGCACCTGCAGGCGCGCCTCACCGGCCGCGACGGTGACCCGGTCGCGATCCTCTCCGAGGCGAACGTCTGCGCCCACGACGAGGTGGTCGCGCTGGCGCTGGAGGTGCCGTCGCCGCGCCTGTGGTGGCCGGCCGGCTACGGCGAACAGCCGCTGTACACCCTCAGCGTGATGCTCCAGCGCGGCACTGGCGAGAACGCCGAGGTGCTCGACGGCCGTCAGCTCGTTCTGGGCTTCCGCGACGTCGCCCTCGACACCGCGGCCGATGCCGGCGGCGCCGGGTTCGCCTTCGTCGTCAACGGTCGGCGCATCTTCGCCAAGGGCGCCGACTGGATCCCCGACGATCCGTTCCCCGCCCGCGTCGACGACGTACGGTTGCGCCGGCGTCTCGGCCAGGCCGTCGACGCCGGCATGAACATGCTGCGCGTGTGGGGCGGCGGCCTCTACGAGTCCGACGCCTTCTACGACGTCTGCGACGCACTGGGGTTGCTGGTGTGGCAGGACTTCGCCTTCGCCTGCGCCGCCTACCCGGAGGAGGAGCCGTTCGCCAGCGAGGTCGAGGCCGAGGCGCGCGCCAACGTCGTTCGGCTCGCCCCTCACCCCAGCCTGGCGCTGTGGAACGGCAACAACGAGTGCCTGTGGCAGCACGACGACAACCACTGGGAGGACCGGCTCGGCGGCCTCAGCTGGGGGCGCGGCTTCTACCTGCAGCGCCTGCCACGGCTCGCCGCGAGCCTCGATCCGACGCGCCCGTACTGGGCGGGAAGCCCCTGGTCGGGCCGCG
>CAYOXR010000462.1:0-1825 GCA_964407955.1 uncultured bacterium
GCGCGACCCACCGCGGCACGGTATTGACGAGCGTGACGCTGGCCGCGACGGAGGTGTACGACAGTGAGGTGATCCAGGCGCCGAAGTGCACGCCGAGCAGGACTCCCGCCGCGAGCGTGAACGCTCGCGAGCGGCCCCTGATGGGCGTGCGCGCCAGGCCTCGCAGTGTCAGGGGAGCCATGAGGACCGACGCGAAGACCATCCTGCCCACGGCGACCACGATGCCGGGCGCAGCCGCCAGGCGGATGAAGATGGCTGCCAGGCTGACCGCGGCGACGGCTGCCGCGAGCACCAGCGACACGCGCGTGGTTCCAGGCGGCGCCATGGGGGCCATGGTACCGCGCGCCCGATGGGCACGGGCTGCCACCGGTCCCGGGTCCGCGGACGAGGGTACAGCGAGCCGGCTGCGTCGGAAGGAGGACCCGTGACGACGTTCCCGCCCGAGTTCCTGTGGGGCGTATCGACGGCGGCCTACCAGATCGAAGGCTCGGTGGACGACGGCAAGGGCGCGAGCATCTGGGACGCCTTCGCGCACCAGCCCGGGCGCGTCCGCGACGGCACCAGCGGCGACGTGGCCTGCGACCATGTCAAACGCATGGACGAGGACCTCGACCTGCTGGCAGAGCTGGGGGTGGGCGCGTACCGCTTCTCGATCGCCTGGACGCGCCTGTTCCCGACGGGCAAGGGCCGCCTCAGGCACGCCGGCCTGGACGTGTACGAGCGCCTCGTCGACGGCCTCCTCGAGCGCGACATCGAGCCCTGGGCGTGCCTCTACCACTGGGACCTGCCGCTTGCCCTGCAGGATGGCGGCGGTTGGGCGTCGCGCGAGACGGTCGAACGCTTCGCCGACTACGCCGCGGCCGTGGGCGACGGGCTCGGAGACCGTGTACGCCACCTGATGATGCTCAACGAGCCCAACTCCCACGCCATGCTCGGCCACCTGCTGGGCGTGCACGCGCCGGGCCTCTCGGACATGGACGCCTTCCGCGGCGCCCTGCACCACCAGAACCTGGCGACCGGGCTGGGCGTGGCGAGGTTGCGCGACGCCAGGCCCGAGCTTCAGCTGGGCACGATTCTCAACCTCCAGCCGGTGGTGGCGGCGGAGGCGGGAGAGGAGCATGCGCTCGGCGCCGAGCTCCTCGATGCGCTGTGGAACCGCTGCACGCTCGACCCGCTACTGCTGGGCCGCTACCCCGCGGCAGTGGCCGGGATGCTCGGGGCCATCGCCGACGCCGATGCGGACCTGGCGCTGATCCGCCAGCCCCTCGACGTGCTGGGCGTCAACTTCTACACGCGCACGCACGTGCGTGCGAGCGCCGAGAGCCTCTTCGGCCTGGAGCAGGCGCCGGCACCGGCCGGCAGCCAGACCACCGCCATGGGCTGGGAGGTGGTGCCCGAGGCCCTTCACGCGCAGCTGCTGGAGCTCAAGGAGCGTTACGGCAACCCGCCCGTCGTCATCGCCGAGAACGGCGCGGCCTTCGAGGACCCGCCTCCGGTGGGCGGGCGCGTCGAGGATCCGGAGCGCGTGAGCTACCTGCTCCGACACCTGGAGGCGCTCGAACGTGCGCGCCGGGACGGCTGCGACGTCAGGGGATACTTCGTCTGGACGCTGGTGGACAACTTCGAGTGGGCCGAGGGTTTCAGCAAGCGCTTCGGGCTCGTGCAGCTGGATCTGGACTCGCAGCGGCGGACCCGCAAGCGCTCGTTCGACGCCTACCGGGCGATCGTGGCGGGGGAGGTGCCGTCGGCGTCCGGCGCCCGGGACGACGGCGCCTGAGCGCGGACGGACGCGGCGAGGCGGGACCGTCTTGCCGGCTAGCCCGCC
>CAYOXR010000463.1:0-2332 GCA_964407955.1 uncultured bacterium
GAAGGACCAGGCCCTGATCGAGCTGGAGACCGACAAGGCGGTCGTGGAGGTGCCCTCCACGTCGGCCGGCGTGGTCAAGGCGATCAATGTCGCCGAGAACCAGGAAGCCAAGGTCGGCCAGGTGATCGTGACCCTGGATGAGGCCGGGGCCGCCGCTGCGCCCCGCGAAGAGCGGCCGGCGACGCAAGAGCCGCACGGCGGGGAGGCCGCCCCGCCGCCGCAGGCGGCCGAGCGGCCCGCGCTCCAGCCCGTGGCGGAGGGCGCATCGAAGGCGCCGAAAGCGGCGCCCGCGCCGCGTCCCTCCCGGGCCGGCGGCGACGGCGCCTTGCCGCTGGTGCCGGCGGCGCCGTCCGTGCGGCGGCTGGCGCGGGAGCTCGGTGTCGACATCCGCCAGGTGCAGGGCAGCGGCGTCCTGGGACGCGTGTCCGCCGGAGATGTGCGCTCTGCCGCGGACGGTGCCGGCCCGGCGACGATGACGCCGGCCCAGCCCGCTGCGCTCCCGGACTTCGGTCGCTGGGGCGAGGTGGAGCGCAAGCCGATGAGCGGCATCCGCAAGGCGACCGTGCGCACGATGGCCACCGCCTGGTCGACGGTGCCGATGGTCACCCAGTTCGACAAGGCCGACATCACGCAGTTCGAGAGACTGCGGCAGCGCTACAAGGCGCAGGCCGAAGCGATGGGCGCGAAGCTCACGCCGACGGCGATGTTGCTGAAGGTGGTGGCGTCCGCGCTGCGCCGCTTCCCGGACTTCAACGCCAGCATCGACGGCGCCAGCCTGGAGATCGTCTACAAGCACTACGTCAACGTCGGCGTCGCGGTCGACACGGACAACGGCCTGCTCGTGCCGGTGATCAAGAATGCCGATGCCAAGAACGTGCTGGAGCTCGCGAGCGAGCTTGGCGAGCTGGCCGAGAAGGCGCGGAACCGCAAGCTGACGCCCGACGACATGCAGGGGGGCAACTTCAGCGTGTCGAACCTGGGAGGCATCGGCGGGACCGGCTTCACGCCCATCGTCAACCCGCCCGAGGTGGCCATCCTGGGCGTCTCGCGCTCGGCCTACGAGCCCGTCTACAACGCCGACACGGGGCAGTTCGACGCGCGCCTGCTGATGCCCCTGGCGCTCACCTACGACCACCGCCTCATCGACGGGGCCGCCGCCGTCCGTTTCCTCAGGTGGATCTGCACCGCCATCGAGGAGCCGTTCCTGATGGCGTTGGAGGGGTAGCACCGGGCCTCGTCCGGACGGCGCCGGAATCGCGCTCGAGTGCCGTCTACAGCGAAATTTCTCAAGCGACTCTCATACCGGCCCGTGGTAGCATGGGCCGGTATGTCGGCCGTGATGGGAGCGCGTGAGAGCGCCGAACGGCTCGAGCTCCGGGCCAGCGGTCTCACCAAGCGGTACGGCGGCCGCAAGGTCGTCGACGACGTCGACATCCGGTTGCGTCGCGGCGAGGTGGTGGCGCTCCTCGGTCCCAACGGGGCAGGGAAGACGACCAGTTTCTACATGATCGTCGGCTTCGTGCGGCCCAACGCCGGGAACATCCACCTCGGCGACCACGACGTCACGCACTGGCCCATGCACCGGCGAGCCCGCCAGGGCCTCGGTTACCTCGCGCAGGAGCCCAGCGCCTTTCGGAAGCTGAGCGTCGAGGACAACCTGCTGGCCATCCTGGAGTTCCAGGGATTGACGCGAGCCGACCAGGAGAAGCGTGCGTCGGCGCTCCTGGACGAGTTCCATCTCCAGGCGCTGGCGCACCGCCGCGCCAACACGCTCTCCGGTGGTGAGCGGCGGCGGCTGGAGATCGCCCGCAGCCTCACCATCGAGCCGGACTTCATTCTCCTCGACGAGCCCTTCACGGGCGTCGATCCCAAGTCCATCCGCGAGATCCAGACGCTGGTCGCTGAGCTCCGCGAGCGGCGCGGGCTGGGCGTCCTGCTCACGGACCACAGCGTCCGCGAGACGCTCGCCATCGCCGACCGCGTGTACCTGATGTTCGACGGCAAGGTGCGCTTCCAAGGCACGCCGGAGGAGTTCGCGAACGACCCCGACGTTCGCACCTACTACCTCGGCAGCGACTATCAGATCTGAGGGTCGGGGACATGCGCCTGCGCGAACCGCCCTCTGTCACCGAGCGAGGCGATTGAATGGCCTACCTCTTCGGGCTCATGTTGCTGCTCGTGGTCCTGGCCGGCCTCATCGCCTTCATCGGCGACCGCCTGGGGACGTTCGTGGGCCGCCGCCGTCTCAGCCTGTTCGGCGTCAGGCCCCGGCGCACGGGGCAGATCGTCGGCGTGGTGGTGGGCATCGTCATCATGCTGACCACCCTCGGCG
>CAYOXR010000464.1:0-8179 GCA_964407955.1 uncultured bacterium
CCGCCGCCGCGGAAGCGGTCGCCTGCTCCTGCAACGCTTCGGCGTCGGCCTCCAAGCGGTGCATCTCCTGAAGCAGGGCGCGGCGCTCGGCCAGATCGGCCGGTGCGAGCGTGCTCTGCTCCAGCCCGCTGGCCGCGAGCGCTCGCTGTGCCTCCGTCCTCGCTTCGGTGGCCCCGGCCAGCGCCACCGCCTGCTCCTCGAGACGGGCATGCAGCGCGTCCAGACGCTCCGCCTCGTTGCCGGTCAACCGCTCCATGCCGGTCGGAAGCTCGGCGAGGCGGGTCTCGAGCGCGCGAATCTCCCTGCGGACGTCGAGCAGGGCGAGCGCCCGCTCGTGTGCAGCGGCTTGGTCGCCCGCTGCCGTGGCGTTCTCGAGCTCGCGCTGCCAGCCGTCGATACGGGCCTGGTCGCTCAGCAGCTGGTCGCGGCCGTTGAGAACATCGCGGAGGCGCTCCTCGGTGCGCCGCAAGCGCTCGGCCTGACTGCGCCCGGAGCCCTTCACTCGGAACGGCCCGTCGCGACGGACCTGGTCGAGGTCGTAGCCGCCGAGCAGCTCGAGAGCCACTCTGTGGGCGATCTCCGCATCGGTACCGTCGACGCCGCCCAGGTCCTCGATGCGCAGCGTGTAGCAACCGAGCAGGTGATGGGCGGGCAACGCCGGAGCGGCCGCAGGGCGGCCGTTGCGGCTCCAGGCGATGGCACCGCCGCTGCGCGTGGCACGCAGCTCGCCGGTGGCATCCACGAACACGCCTTCGATATCGACGGGAGCGCCCTTGAGCTCCTCGGCGTAGAGGAGCGCGCGCACGGCGCGCAGCACGCTGCTCTTGCCCGAGGCGTTGGGGCCCACCACGACGTTGACGCCCGGCGCGATGTCGGGCAGCTCGAAGTCGCGGTCGATGCCCGGCAGACGACGGACGCGTAGAGACCGCAGCCTCACGGGCCCTCGCCTTTCTGTGCCAGCAGCGCGTCGAGCGCGTCGAGCGCCGCCTCCTCGAGCAGCTCGGCGACATGCGCGTCGTCAGGCGGCTGTGTGCCTGCGGCGATCAGGTAGGGGCGCTCGACCACGGCAGCGAGTCGTCTGGCGGCCGCGCGAACGAGCGCCTCGCGCTCCTCGGGGTCGCCGTCGCCGTGCAGGAGTCGCAGCTTCCGGGCGAGCAGGCCGGCGGGGCTCGGTTCCCGGGCGAGCGCCTCGAGGTCGTGCTCGGGCAGCGCGTCGAGGCGCCAGGCGTGCACGAAGTAATCGGTGCCGTCGTGCGGTACGGAACTGCCGCGAGGGTCGTCCCTGGCCAGCGTCCGCGCCACCTCGGCACGCAGCGCCGTGCGCCCCACGAGCGCCAGCCCGACGCCGACCGCCTTCGCTTGGAGGCCTTCGGCTTCCAGTGAGCCGTGCAGCCGGTCGATGGCGGCGGTGACCCGCACGGGCACCTCGCCCGCCTCCTCGAGCCCATCGAGCGGTACGGACAGGGCCTCCCACCGCAGCGGCGCGAGAGGCACGCTGCGCAGCTCGAGCCGCCCGTTCGGCGCCACATCCAGCAGCCACGCACCGTGTGCGCCCGGCTCGCTCGGGTCGGTGCCGACCAGCGAGCCCAGGTAGCCCATGGGGCGCTCGCCGGGGACGATGTCGGGCTTGTGCACGTGGCCCAGCAGCCAGGCGTCGACGGGGGCGGCCGCCAGCTCCGCGGAGCGCACCGGCGCGTAGCGGCTGCCGGTCTGATCGCGGTCGCAGTGCAGGAGCCCGATGCGGGGGATGGGCTCGGGGCCGCGGGGCGGCAGTCCGGCGGCCAGCGGGTCGTCCGGCGCGGCCGCGCCGGGGAAGGACCAGCCCAACACCTCCACGCGCGCGCCTTCGCCGCCCGTGAGCGTGGCGGCCTCCCAGCGGCCATCCCGCCCCAACAGCGTAACGCCCTTCGCCGCAAGACCCTCCACCGCTTCGACCAGGCGCGGCAGCACCCTGGTGTCGTGGTTGCCGGCAACCGCCAGCACCCGCACGCCGGCCTCGATCAGGCGCTCGACGCCCTGTCTGAGATCGGTGTAGGCCTCGAAGAAATCGTCGTCCTGGTCGACGACATCGCCGGCGAGCAGCAGCGCGTCCACGTGTTCCTCGAGCGCGAGCTCGACCAGCCGGCGCCACGCTGCGGCCGGCCCCAGCTCGCGCGCCCGCTCGGCGAGGGCCTCCGGCAAGCGGGCCGGCTGCCGCCCCAGGTGCACGTCGGCCGCGCACAGCAGCTTCACGTTCGCCTCACGGGTCCTGCCATCCGCCTCCCATCATGCCTGCTTCGGCGGGGGCGGGGGCGCGAGAAGCGGCTGCGGCCGCGGCAGCCTGGGGACCCGGCGAACCCCGGAGCGCGCATCGAGTCCCGCGGCCCCTGTAACGTGGGGCATGCGCGCGCGACGGCTGCTCGTCCTGGCATTCCCGGTGTTGTTGCTGGCATCGCTCACGGCCTGCGTGCCGAGCGTCTACCGGCACCCCTACCCGATCCGGCCGGTGGTGATGCCCAGGGATCAGGCCGCGCACGAGGCGCCGATCGAGTGGTGGTACTACAGCGGCCACCTCGTCGACGCCCAGGGGCGGCACTACGGCTTCGAGCTGACCTTCTTCAAGGTGGTCCCGCCGCCGGGCATCGATATCGGTCCGGTGCCGGCGTACGTCTTGATGGACAAGGCCTACGTCGGTCATTTCGCCGTCACCGACGTGTCGCGCAAGCGCTTCGCGAGCGCTCAGCGCGCCACCGCCTGGGGCTACCAGGGCGGCTCGTCCACGGACCGCTACCACGTCTACGTCGCCGACTGGTCGGCGGGCGAGATCCCGGGCACCCACGTGCAGCGCATCAAGGCCGAAGGAGAGGGCTACAGCATCGATCTCACGCTGAACTCGCTGAAGCCGCCGGCGCTCCACGGCGAGCCGCCGGGGATCCAGTCGATGGGTCCCGGCGGGACCAGCTACTACGTCTCCCACACCCGCATGGCGGTCGACGGCACGCTGGGCGTGGACTGCAACTTCTTCGGCTGCCGCGACCTGAAGGTGACTGGGCTGGCCTGGGAGGACCACCAGTGGGGCGACTTCAAGATGACCGGTTACGCGGGCTGGGACTGGTACAGCATGCAGTTCGACAACGACACCGAGCTGATGCTCTACCTGATCCGCAGCGAGCACGGCGGCCTGGCGACTGCCGCCGGCAGCTTCATCACCAAGGACGGCCGCACCATCCACCTGACCCAGAAGGACTTCCAGGTCACGGCGACCGGCGCCACCTGGACGAGCCCCGTGACCGGTGCGGTGTACCCGGTCGCCTGGCGGGTGAAGGTGCCGCGCTTCGGCATCGACGTCAGCGTAACGCCGGTGATGAAGGACCAGGAGATGGACACGCGCTCCACGACGCACACCGTCTACTGGGAAGGCGACGTGCGCCTGACCGGGTCGAACAGTGGCCAAGGCTACGTCGAGCTCACCAACTACGACCGCTACCCCTACCGGCCGCCCGGCGCGGCTTCGAAGACCCGACCTTGACGGGCGAGCGCGTGACGGACGGTGGCGCGCGGGTTGCCGCTCACGCGCCGGAGGAGGGTGCGCCTTCGGGCATGCGGGTCGCGGCCTGGTGGCCGGACCGCGGACGCCGGCGCGGCGCGAGCGCGAGCGAGAACGCGACGAACACGGCGGCAAGCCAGACCAGCCCGGCGTAGCCGGCGATCACAGCGACCAGCCCGCCGAGCAGCGAGCCGGCCACCGCGGCCACGGCGGCGGTGGCCGCGTACAGGCCCATGGCTTCGCCCTGCGACAGGCTCGAGCTCTCGGCAGCCAGGTCGGAGCTGGCCACGGACAGGAGCGACCAGGCGAGCACCACCACCCCGAATCCACCGATCGCCAGCCACGCGCGGATGCCGACGTGAATGAACGCCACCAGGCCGAGGAACACCAGCGCCAGCAGCCGCAGCGCCAGGCCGCCGCGGTAGATACTCGCCGCTCCGAGCCGTCTGGCGCCGGCGCCGGCCGGTCCGTACAGCAGCAGCCCCAACCCGGCGGCGGCGGCGAATGCCCACGACGCGGCCCCGGCCGCGAGCCCGAAGGCGTGGCCCATCACCAGCGGATAGAAGGAGAAGACGGCGGCGCTGCCGACGTTTCCCAGGAACCAGCCGGCGAGGAAGGTCAGGAACGGGGAGCGCCCGCCACGAGCCTCCTGAGGTAGTTTGCGCAGTGCCTGCATCAGGTGCGGCAGATGGACGTGGCTCATGAACGTACCCAGGACCAGGCCCCCGTGCCGCGGGTGGTGGCGAGCGGAGACCGGCCGCTTCACGCGGGTGGAGGCCGGCACCACCTTGAACATGGCGGCGCCAAGCACCGCGGCGAGGGCCGCCAACGCGAGCGCTAGCGGGGCCCGCGTTACGCCGAACACGCCGGCCAGCGTCAGGCCGACGACCTGACCCGCCCCGTAGGCCGTCTGCAGCCAGCCGAAGCGTGCTCCCCAGCTCTCCTTGGGGTGGCGCTCGGTGACGAAGAGGTTGGCGACGGTGGCGGTCGCGGATGCGGCCAGCCCGATGACGAGTGCCATGAGCGTGAACCATCCCAGCCCCGGCCGCAGATCGAATGCGCCGATTCCGGCCGCCACCACGACCAGCCCCAGGACGTAGATCGGCCGGTGAAGGCCGGTGCGGTCCGCGAGCGCCCCCCACAACGGGGCGACCAGCATGCCCAGGTTGAAGCCCGCCATGACGAGGCCGGGAGCCGAGGGCCCGCCGGAGCGGGCCGCGAGCAAGGGCAGCACGATCGGCGCGATGCCCGCTACCACCAGCCCCAGAAGGGCGTAGGAAAGGTACCAGCGCTGGCTGTCGGGCGGAGCGGACGGCACCGTCTCGACGGCTGTGGAGCGAGCCTGCATGGCGAGTTCCTCCTGCCTCCCGCGCGTGGGGCCACCAGCCCGCGCAACCTCTCCAGCTGTATCAAACGCTGCGGGCATGATAGGTAGCGTGGGGCATCCGACCCTGCCGGGCTGCCGTCTGCGGCGCTACCATCGCAGGTGGCGCGGCCGACCTCGATGCCGGCCGTGCCGGGAGGTGGCGCGCCGATGGGCTCCTCGCGCCGCGCATCGCAGCTCTCCGAGGCTTCTTCGTCCGGGCGGTCCGCCGGGCAGGCAACCAGGGGCACGAGACGGGAGCGGGACGGCCGCAAGTGGGAGGACATCCCTATCGAGGATGTCTTCGGCATGCTGGAGGCCGGCTCCGAAGGGTTGTCCTCCGATGAGGCCACCGCGCGGCTGGATCGCTACGGCCGCAACGCCATCGAAGAGAAGCGTAGGAACCCCGTCCTCACGTTGCTGGGTTTCTTCTGGGGGCCGATCGCCTGGATGATCGAGGTCGCCGCCCTGCTGTCGGGGATCGTTGGGCACTGGAGCGACTTCATCATCATCGTGGTGTTGCTGCTGTTCAACGCCGCGGTCGGCTTCTGGCATCAGTTCCAGGCCGAGAACGCCGTCGACGCGCTCAAGCGCCAGCTCGCGCTGCGCGCCCGGGCGCGGCGCGACCGGCGCTGGTTGGAGCTCGACGCGGTCGAGCTCGTTCCCGGGGACGTGGTGCGACTCCGCCTCGGCGACATCGTTCCGGCCGACGTCAAGCTGTTCGCCGGCGACTACCTGTCCGTGGACCAGTCGGCCCTCACCGGAGAGTCCCTGCCGGTCGACAAGACGGCGGGCGCCATGGCCTACTCCGGCTCCGTCGTGCGCCAGGGCGAGATGACCGCGATGGTGGCGGCCACCGGCGAGGACACCTTCTTCGGTCGCACCACCAAGCTGGTTGAGAGCGCCAGGCCGACGTCCCACTTCCAGCGGGCGATCCTCGCCATCGGCGACTACCTGATCTACCTGAGCCTGGGGCTGGTGTGCGCGCTGGTCGTGATCGAGCTGTTCCAGGGCATCCCGCTCTTGGAGCTGGTGCAGTTCGCGCTGATCCTGACGGTGGCGTCGATCCCGGTGGCGATGCCGGCGGTCTTGAGCGTGACCATGGCGATCGGTGCCACCGCGTTGGCGAAGATGAAGGCGATCGTGGCTCGGCTCGAGTCGATCGAGGAGATGGCGGGCATGGACGTACTGTGCTCGGACAAGACCGGCACGCTCACCCTCAACCAGCTCGAGCTCGGCGAGCCGGTGCTCTACGGTGCCCCGGACGCCGGGAGCGTGTTGACGGCCGCCGCCCTCGCCTCGGACGAGGCCAACGCCGATGCCATCGACCAGGCGGTTCTGGCCGCCGCCGGCCAGGCCGGGTTCGAGGCGGGAGGCTTCCAGCGCGGCGCCTACACGCCGTTCGATCCCGTCAGGAAGCGCAGCGAGGCGACCATCACGGCGCCCGGAGGCGCCCGCTGGCGAGTGACGAAGGGCGCGCCGCAGGCGGTGCTGGCGCTGGTGAGCCTGGACGAGCGTGCCAGCCACGAGGTGCACGCCAAGGTCGGGGAACAGGCCCGGCACGGCTTCCGCACGCTGGCCGTGGCGCGCGCCGTGGGTGACGGGCCCTGGGAGCTGCTCGGGCTGCTCGCCCTGTCCGACCCCCCGCGGCCCGATTCCGCCAGCACCATCATCGAGGCGCGCGCCCACGGCATCGTGGTGAAGATGGTGACCGGCGACAACCTGGCCATCGGCAAGGAGATCGCCGGCCGGGTGGCGCTCGGCACCGACCTGCTGGAGGCCGAGCACCTCTTCCGGGAGGGGCACGACGAGGCCGAGACCAATGCCTGGGTGGAGCGCGCCGACGGCTTCGCCGAGGTGTTCCCGGAGCACAAGTTCCGCATCGTGAAGGCGCTCCAGGCGCGGGGGCACATCGTGGGCATGACGGGCGACGGCGTCAACGACGCACCCGCCCTCAAGCAGGCGGATGTGGGCATCGCCGTCAGCGGCGCCACCGACGCCGCTCGCAGTGCCGCGGCGCTGGTGCTCACCGCACCCGGGCTGTCGGTGATCGTGCGCGCGGTCGAGGAGGCGCGCCGCATCTTCGCGCGCATGAACTCGTACGCCATCTACCGCATCACCGAGACCATCCGCATCATCTTCTTCGTGACGCTGGCGATGATCGTCTTCCACACCTACCCGATCACCGCCATCATGGTCATCCTGCTGGCGCTGCTGAACGACCTGCCGATCCTCACCATCGCCTTCGACCGAACGCCGGTGTACCCGCGCCCCGTGCGCTGGGACATGCGGCGGGTGCTCACGGTGGCGACCTCGCTGGGGCTCATGGGGGTGCTTGAGACCTTCACGTTGCTGGCGCTGGCGCGCAGCTACCTGGCGCTCGACGCCGCGCAGCTGCAGACGCTGATCTACCTGAAGCTGGCGGTGGCCGGGCATCTGACGCTGTTCGTCACCCGCACGCACGGGCGCATGTGGTCGCGGCCCTTGCCGGCGCCCGTGCTGCTGGGAGCCATCCTCGCGACTCAAGGCGTCGCGGTGCTCATCGTCGGCTTCGGCGTGTTCGTCGCCGCCATCCCATGGTGGACGGTGGGCGTGGTGTGGCTCTACTGCCTGGCGTTCGTGGTGGTCGAGGATGCGCTCAAGCTGGCCGTCTACCGCAGCCTGGAGCACGGCGGGCGCCACCACCAGAGCTTCCTCGCTCGGCTGCAGGAACGGCTCCACAGCCCCGCCCACAGCGGTTGACGGCGATGGGGCAGCCGGTCGCGGAGTGCGCGCCCGGTGGGGCATCTGACCCTGCCCTGCGGGCCGACCGCGAGCTAGCCTCTTTGCGGCGCGACGGAACGCGTGAGGGCGAGGTCGCACCACAGGGGGCTACGCGACGCACCGAGCGCTCCTCACGGGACGGCTCGGAACGGGTTGTAGCTGCGCGCCCGAGCGCACGGAAGTAGGCGCGATCATGCCAGAAGCACGCCGTTCGCATCTCCGCCCGGACCAAGACGACAGCCGGCGTTCGCGACGAGGCGCGGGCGTTGGCGGTGGACGGAAGCGGCCGGGCGAGGGCGCCGGCGGCGGGCGGGTCGAGGACCAGGGTGACGCCCGGGCGTTCGCCGCGGTGTCGCTCGAGGAGGCGTACCGCAGCCTCGAGAGCGCCCCGGAAGGGCTGACGAGCGACGAGGCGCGAGCGCGCCTGGAGCGGTACGGACCCAACGCGTTGGAGGAGCGCAAGAAGCACCCCCTGCTGACGCTGCTGGGCTTCTTCTGGGGCCCGATCGCGTGGATGATCGAGGTGG
>CAYOXR010000465.1:0-19713 GCA_964407955.1 uncultured bacterium
CGGCGATTCGCCGACTCCACCAGCTCGCCGCCCATCACCTTGCGTAGACGGTAGAGGGTCGTGTGGAAGCTGCTGGAGGCCTTCGACTCACTCTTGCCCGGCCACAACGCTTCGGCCACCTCGAAGGTGGTGACGCCGGAGCGGTGCTCCAACAGATAGAACAGCAGCTCGAGTGCCTTGAGCGAGTCCCAATCGAGCCGCTCGCCATCGCGGTTGATGACCGGATGGCCGAAGCCTTTGGCGGTGACCACGCCCTCGAGAGGCTGCCGCAGCTCGGCGATGCGCTTGAGCCGGACCGCCACGGCGTCGAGCAGCTCGGCCTTCTCGAAGGGCTTGGTGAGGTAGTCGTCGGCCCCCAACGCCATCCCCTTGCGCATCGAGCCGCGATCCTCGAGAGCGGTGAGGAACAAGAACGGCACCGCCCGCAGCTCCTGGATGGCGCGGGTCTGCGAGTAGAAGTCGAAGCCGTCCATCCCCGGCATCGAGATGTCGGAAACGATCACGTCGGGCCTGAGCCCTTCGTTGAGCTCCTCCAGCGCCTCGAGCGGGTTCTCGAAGGTCAGCACGGCGTACCCGGCACCGACGAGGCTGAGCTCCATCACCTTGAGCGTCGCGGGTTCGTCGTCCACGACCATGACAAGCGTCGCCGACATCAACCGAAGCATACTTGGCCGTTGCTTTTGCCAATATGAAGGAATCGACCACCTTCGCGGCGGTGTCGCTTCCCTCGCATCGGCCTCACCGGCGCCGGCTACGGGCTCAGCCGTTCCAGCTCTCGGTCTGCTGGTAGTGGACCAGCGCGGAGAACTCCACCGTCATATCCAGCGCCGTCGTCGCGAACTTCACGTCTACGACGACGTCATCACGATCGAGCGAGGAGATGAAATCGTTGAGTCGCTCCTCGAAGAGCTCGAAGTTGTTGGAGCTGACGAGCTTGAACTTCGGTATCATTCCTGGCCTCCTCGAGCGGAGCTCAGCAGCGTCTCCGGGTCGTCGCCCATGATGGCGTCCACGCCGAGCGCGCGCAAGCGCCGAATATCTGCCTCGTCGTTCACGGTCCACACGTTGACGGCCACGCCGCGCGCGTGGGCCGCGCGCACCAACTGCTGAGCGACCAGTGCGGCCGCCGGGTGGACGGCGTCCACGTGGAGCCAGCCGGCCAGCCGATGGCCGCCGGCGCGGCGCGTGCTGGACGCCTCGTACAGTAGCGCGACGCGGAGTCGCGGCGAGCGCAGCCGCACGCGCGCCAGCGACAGCGAGTTGAAGCTCGAGATCAGCACCTGCCCGGCCAGGCCGGACGCAACGACCGCGCGTACCACGTCACGCTCGAGCCCGCCCGTGCGCACGCCCTCGGTCTTGATCTCGAGGTTGAGCAGGCGCCCCGGGTAGCTGCCTGCGAGCGCGAACAGCTCGTCCAGCGTCGCCAGCGAGGGCAGCCGTTCGCGCAGCTCGTGGCGTGTCTGCGCCGACACCGGGAAGCCGTCGACGAGGCGGTCGTGGCGGATCACCAGAACGCCGTCCAACGTTCTTCGAACGTCGAACTCGATGCCGTCGAGGCCCGCTTCCAGCGCGTAGCGGAAAGCCGCCAGCGTGTTCTCCGGTCGCGCCCCGCGGGTGCCGCGGTGGCCCACCAGCAGCGTAGCTCCGCGCCGGACCGCCGGCAGCGGCCGGCCTCGCCACATCAGCCGCCACACGCTCAGGGCCACGACCAGCAACAGCAGGTAGGCGAGGGCGTCGGCGGGTGTGCCGAAGGGGCCGGACAGCATCGAGCCGAGTATAGCCTCGAGTGTCGGCGTGCCGGCCGGCTGCGCGTGGCCGTGACCGTCCGGTCCCGCTTGACGCTCTGCTAGCATGGTGGCCTCGTGGACGTCCTTCAGGCCCGCAAGCCCCGCCCGCGGCGCGAGTGGATCATGCTGCTCGTGCAACCGCTTGCGAACCGGGGCGTGGCCTGGCTGGCGCCGACGGGGGTGTCGCCGCTGAGTCTGGTGCTGGCACACGGCGCGTTGGGCATGCTGGCGGCCGCGCTGCTGGCCGCTCACGCGTACGCCGCCCTGGTCGCGGCAGCCTTGCTGTTGCAGGTCAAGACGGTGCTGGACAACATGGATGGTGGCCTCGCCAGGGCGACAGGGACGGTGACGGAGGCCGGCCGCTACCTCGACACGGGGGTCGATCTGGCGGTGAACCTCGCGCTGTTCCTGGCCCTGACGCGCCACGGGCCGGCGGCTCCGGCGCTGCTGGCGTTCGTGGCGCTGACGCTGCTGCTGTCGCTGGACTTCAACCTCGAGGGGCGGTACCGCGAGCTTCGCTCCGCGCCCGCCCCGAACCCGCCGGACCTGCCGGCGGGCGCGCCTCGCTGGCTCCTGAGCGCGCCCCGCGCCCTGTACCGAGTGGTGCTGGCGCCGCAGGACCGTCTGCTGCGGCGCCTGGACCGCGCGCTGTTCGAGCTGGCGGCCCGGATGCCCGAGGCCCGCGCCCCGCTCGAGCTGCGCCTGGCATGGTCGGACCTGTTCTCCACGGCCTCGGTGGTCAACCTGGGGCTGAGCACGCAACTAGCCGCGTTGGGCGTGCTGGCGCTGTTCGGCCGGCCGTACCTGTACGTGCCGGTCGTGGCCCTGCAGCTCGTTTACGTGCTGGTGGTGCAGGCCGCCCGAGTGGCCCGGCTGCGCCGCCTCGGCGCGAACCGCGGGAGCGCGGCGTGAGCGCGCAGGCCGCACCGGGCCGGCCGCTGCCGCAGGTCACGGTGGGCGTGCTGATCAAGGGCCCGACGGGGCGGGTGCTGCTGGTGCGCACCCACAAGTGGCGGGGAGCGTGGGGCGTGCCTGGCGGCAAGATCGAGTACGGGGAGCGCCTGGGCGAGGCGCTGCGGCGCGAGGTCCACGAGGAGACCGGACTGACGATCGCGGACATCCGCTGGGCGCCCGTCCAGGAAGCGGTCGACAGCCCTGAGTTCTTCCGCCCCGCCCACTTCGTGCTGCTCAACTTCGTTGCCGCCAGCACCGCAGAGGACGTGACGCTCAACGAGGAGGCGGAAGCCCACGCCTGGGTGACCCCCGAAGAGGCGCTGCGCATGCCGCTCAACACGCCCACGCGCGTTCTGGTCCGTCACTACCTGGATCACGGCTTCGCGAGCGCGGCCCTGGAGCCCGATGACTGAGCCCCGCGACGCACGGCGCCCGACGGCGCTCGTCACCGGCGCCGCGCGGGGCATCGGCCGCGCCATCGTGCTGGCGCTCGCCGCGGACGGGTACGACGTCGCCATCAACTACCGCAGCAGCGAGGCCGCGGCCGCTGCCGTGGCCGAAGCGGCGAGA
Source organism: uncultured bacterium (assembly GCA_964407955.1). GTDB lineage: Bacteria > Deinococcota > Deinococci > Deinococcales > Trueperaceae > JASBRS01. Next base: position 3,312 of record CAYOXR010000465.1, read on the forward strand.
GAACGCGGCGTCCGGGCGCTCGCGCTGCAGGCCGACGTCACCATCGAGGCCGAGGCCCGCGCGCTGGTCAACCGCAGCCACGCCGAGCTCGGACGCCTCGACGTGCTCGTCAACAACGTCGGCAACTACCACTTCGGGCCGCTCGCCGATCTGGATGCCGCCACCTGGCACGCCATGTTCGACAGCAACCTCCACGCCACCTTCTACACCTGTCAGTCGGCGGTGCCGCTGATGCGCCAGGCAGGCGGCGGACGCATCGTGAACATCGGCTACGCGGGCGCGGGGCTCCTCAAGGCGCGGCCGGCGATCGTCGCCTACGCCGCCGCCAAGACGGGCGTCATCCTCTACTCCAAGGCGCTGGCCAGGAGCGAGGCGGGCCACGCCATCACCGTCAACGTGGTCAGCCCGGGCGTGATGGAGAACAGCGTCACCCAACCCACCAGCGAGATCCCGATGGGCCGCGCCGGCCGGCTGAGGGAGGTGGTTGCGGCCGTGCGATACCTTCTATCGCCGGACGCGGCCTACGTCACCGGCGCCACCATCGAGGTCGCCGGCGGCTGGAACTTGTGATCCGGTGGCGCTAGATCTCGCCGCTCTCGAGCCTGAAGCCCGGCTCGGAATCCCTGCCGACGTCGAAGACGCCGCCGGCCTGCTTCAGGTTCACCGTCACGAACTCGTGGAACTGCAGCACCTCGAACTCCTCGAGGTGGACGTCGCGCTTGGGCAGCAGCACGCGCGCCTCGTGGAGGTCCTGGAAGGGGCGGTCCGTGAACACCGTGTGGAGGTAGTCCGACACGCGCTGGTCCGGCATCAGGTAGAGCCGCCCGGAGAGCACGTAGCTGGCGTACATGATGTACACCTGGCGCGCCTCGCGGCGGGCGTGCTCGGACGGCTCCTCCCCGCGGCCCCCGACGATCCACATGATGTGGTCCTTAGGCACCGCGGCGAAGGTGGTCTCGTACTGGAGCGACTCGTGCTCCGGCGGGTGGCGGAACCCCGCATCGTAGACCATGCAGTCGGTGACGGGAACGTACGGGCGGTCGGTCAGATTGAGCATGCGCGCCGTCCCCACGGCCTCCGGCAGGTGGAGCTGGCCGTAGAGGCGGAACTCGTTGGTGTAGATGCGCCCTTGGACGGGCGTAACGTGGCGTCCCAGGCCGACCATGTGGCAGACACTACCACGGCGCTCGCGAGGCCGCGTCGGGGCCCGGCGGTGCTCGAGCGCGGCAGCCCGCGCAGATGCCGCCCGTTGCGGCCCCCGCGTATGCTGGAGTCGTGACGGATCGGCGCCACGGGGGGGCCGGTCGCGGCGGCCGGCGGGCCGGCGAGCAGGGCGGTCTGTTCGATCGTTCGGGCGCCGATGAGGGCGCTGCGCCGCGCCCAGGCAACGGCGTCAAGCGGCTGCTCGTCATCGACGGTCACGCGCTCGCCTTTCGCAGCTACTTCGGGATGCGCCAGCTGTCGACGTCCCGTGGGCAACCCACCCACGCGGTCTACGGCTTCGTGCGCACACTGCTTCGCCTGCTCCGGGAGGAGGGCGACCCGCCCGTCGCGGTGGTGGCCTTCGACGCTCCGGCGCCCACCTTCCGGCACGAGCGCTTCGAGGCCTACAAGGCCGGGCGGGCGCCGGCACCGGACGATCTGCCGCAGCAAGTGGCGATCATCAAGCGAATGCTGGACCTCATGGGCATTCCCCGCCTCGAGGTGCCGGGCCTGGAGGCGGACGACCTCATCGGCACCATCGCCAGGCGCTCCGCCGACATGGGCTACGCCGTCGAGATCGTCACCAGCGACCGTGACGCCTTGCAGCTCGTCGACGACGCCGTCCGGGTGCGCGATCCCGACCGGGCGGAGACCATCGGGCCGGAGGAGGTCGAGGCGCGATACGGGGTGCGCCCGCAGCAGTGGGTGGACTACCGCGCGCTGACCGGCGACAGCAGCGACAACCTCCCCGGCGTGAAGGGCATCGGACGGGTGGCCGCGCGCGAGCTGCTGGCACGCCACGGCACCGTCGACGCCATGCTGGCCGATCTCGACGCCGTCACCCCACCCTCTCGCGCACGCAAGCTCGTCGCAGGCCTGGACGCACTGCGGCTCTCGCGCGAGCTCTCGGCCATCCGAACCGACGCGGACATCGACGTCGACCCCGACGGCTGGCGCAGGCGCGTGGCGGACCGCGAGGGGCTCAGGACGCTGCTGCAGGAGCTGGAGTTCGGTTCGGTGCTCGCCGAGCTCGGGCTCGTGGATCGCACCGAGTACCGTGCGGTCGACTGGCGCGAGCTCGCCGCGAACGGCGCGATCGGCTTCGTTCTCGACGGTGAACGGGCCACGGCCGCGCGCCTGATCGAGCTGGCGGTCGCCGATGCCGGGCGCGTGGCCACCGCCCCCGATGACGACGCCATCCGCGAGGTGCTGGGCCGGCCCGGCGCGCTCGACGCCTGCGATGCCAAGGCGCTGGCGGTGGCTGCGCGGCGACTGGGCGTCGCCGACGCCAGACCCGGCGACGACCCGCTGCTCATGGCCTACCTCATCGATTCGAGCGGCGCCTCCCCGGACCGCCTGGCGCGCCTGCACGGCGCCGGCGAGTGGGGCCCGGACGCGGCCTCGCGGGCGGTCGCCACCGCCGAGCTCCTGCGCGTCCTCGGGGGCCGCCTGGAGGGCGCCCAGCGCGACATCTACGAGCAGCTCGAGCGTCCGCTGCAAGGGCTTCTGGCCGACATGGAGCTGGCGGGCGTGAAGGTCGACGCGGCGCTGCTGCGGCGGCAGTCGGCCGAGCTCGCCGCGCGCATCGCCGACATCGAGGCGCGCGTACGCGAGATCGCCGGCGATCCGAAGCTCAACCTGAACTCGCGCGACCAGGTCGCCACGCTGCTGTTCGAGACGCTCGGCCTGCGCCCCGGACAGCGCACCGCCACCGGTAAGCGCAGCACCGCCGTCTCGGCGCTCGAGCCGCTCAGGGGCGAGCACGAGGCGGTGGCGCTCATCCTCGAGCAGCGCGAGCTAAGCAAGCTCAAGGGCACCTACCTCGACCCTCTTCCGGACCTGATCGACGCCGCCACCGGCCGCCTGCACACCACCTTCAACCAGGCGGTGGTCGCGACCGGCCGGCTCTCCTCTGCCAACCCCAATCTGCAGAACATCCCCGTGCGCGGCAGCCTCGGCCGTGAAATCCGGCGTGCGTTCGTCGCCGAGCCGGGCACGAGCCTGATCGTGGCCGACTACAACCAGATCGAGCTGCGCGTGCTCGCGCACATAAGCGGCGAGCAGGGCCTGATCGCCGCCTTCGAGCGCTCGGAGGACATCCACCGCAGCACGGCCGCCGAGGTCTTCGGCGTGGACGCGCAGGCGGTGACTCCGGAGCTGCGTCGCCACGCCAAGGTCATCAACTTCGGCGTGCTCTACGGCATGGGCGCCCGCCGCCTCAGCCAGGACCTCGACATCGACCTGCGCGAGGCCGAGCGCCTGATCGCCACGTACTTCGAGCGCTACCCGAGGGTGCGCGCCTACATCGACGACACCCTGAACGGCTGCCGGCGGCAGGGCTACGTGGAGACGTTGCTCGGCCGCCGCCGCTTCATCCCCGACATCCTCAGCCCCAACCGCAGCGCCCGGGAGTACGCCGAGCGTACCGCCTACAACATGCCCATCCAAGGCAGCGCGGCGGACATCATGAAGCTCGCGATGCTGGCGCTGGCGCCGGCTCTGAGCCCGCTCGGCGGACGTCTGCTGCTCCAGGTGCACGACGAGGTGGTCGCCGAGGTGCCCACGGCACGGGCGCAGGCCGCGGCCGCGCTCACGCGCGACGTCATGGCCGAAGCCTACCCGCTCGAGGTGCCGCTGGCGGCCGAGGTCGGCATCGGACCCAACTGGCTCGAGGCGAAGTAGCGTCGGAGCGCTCGGAGGCGGCCATGCCGGGGCCGGGCGGGCCGGTGTGGAGGCGGCGTTCGGTCGGGCTATGATGCCAGCATGACCCAGAGGCGCTACTTCGGCACCGACGGCGTTCGCGGCGTCGCGGGCGAGCCTCCCATGACGGCGGCGTTCGCCTTTCGACTCGGCGTGGCCGCGGCCGAGGGGCTGCGGCGACGGGGGACCGAGCGCCCGAGGGTGGTCGTCGGCATGGACACGCGCCGTTCGGGCCCCATGCTGGCGCACGCCGTGTCGGCGGGGCTGGCCTCGCGCGGCGCGAGCGTGACCTGGCTGGGCGTCATCCCCACGCCGGGGGTGTCGTTCCTGGCGCGCAAGCTCGGCAGCGATGCCGGCGTGGTGGTCAGCGCCAGCCACAATCCCTTCGGCGATAACGGCCTGAAGCTGTTCAACCACAACGGCGAGAAGCTGTCAGATTCGCTCGAGGAGGAGATCGAGGCGCTCCTCGACGTGTCGCCCGAAGAGCTGCCGCCGGTAACCGGCAGCGCCGTCGGCTCGGCCGCACGCTACCGCCTGGCCGACGGCCACTACGTGCAGCACCTGCTGTCGAATGCGCCCTACCTGGACGGCCTGCGCGTCGGCCTGGACTGCGCCAACGGCGCCAGCTCGCTGATCGCGCCGAAGGTCTTCCAGAAGATCGGCGCACGGCTCGACGTCATCAACAACAAGCCGGACGGTGAGAACATCAACGTCGGCTGCGGCAGCACCACGCCGGGCGCGATCCAGGCGCGGGTGCTCCAGCACGAGCTCGACGTGGGCGTGACGTTCGACGGCGACGCAGACCGCGCGCTGCTGGTCGATCGCCGCGGCCGGCTCGTGAGCGGTGACCACATCCTCGCCATCTGCGCCCTGACGGCCGGTGACGACGAGGTGGTGGCGACGGTGATGAGCAACCTCGGCGTCGAACGCTACCTCGCCGAGCACGGCGTGCGCATGCACAGGGTGCAGGTGGGCGACCGCTACGTGTACGAGGCCTTGACGCAGCGGGGCCTGCGCCTCGGGGGTGAGCAGTCGGGGCACGTGCTGTTCCTCGACAAGTCTCCGACCGGGGACGGCATCCTGACCGCGCTCCAGCTCCTGGCGGCGGTCCGCAAGTCGGGCCGCCCGCTGACGGCGTGGATGGACGAGATCACGGTGTTCCCGCAGTGCCTGCTGAACGTACCCGTGCCCCTCGAAGCCAAGGCCGGCATCCTCCAGCAGGCATCGGTCCGCCGTGCCGTGGACGCCGCCCGCGTCCGGCTCGGCGACGACGGCCGCATCAACCTCCGGCCCAGCGGAACCGAAGCGCTGGTGCGGGTCATGGTCGAGGCAGAGGACGAGAGCCTCGTAGGGGACGTCGCCAAGGAGGTGGCGGCGGCGGTCGAGGCCGCCGTCTCCTGAACCGGCCGCCACCCGCTGCGCGCCCAACGCCGTCAACGGCAGCGCCGAGCGGCGGCGCGGACGCGCCGGCGCGAGTATAGTCGGGGCATGGACGACCCCAAGGCGGGGCCCCGCTGGGGCAGGGTGCTCGGCTTCGCGCTCGGTACCGGCATCTGCTTCGTGGCGACGCTCGGCGTTTGGCTCCAGTACGCCACCAGCACCTTCAATGCGATCAGCGCGGGTGCCCTGAGCCTGGTCGTCGGCATGCTGGTGGGCGGGGCCTGGGCTCTGCTGCGGCCCGGCGCCACCGGCTGACGCTCGCACTCTTCGCAGCTAGCGCTGCGGGGCTCCGTGACACGCCGCAATGCCGCTGTCGTGGTAGCGGCTGCCGGCGATCGGCACGAAGGCCCAGTCGTAGCCGCCGGGGCGCAGCGTCAGCCTCAACACCCCGAAGGTGCCGACCTGCAGCGCCTGGCTGTGCGCCCGCCGCCACAGCACGAAGTACTGGGGGGCGCCCCCGGTGCCGACCACAAACTCCCGGATGCCGTGGGCGAGGTCGACCCGGCCATCGGGGTCCTGCGGCGCGAAGCGCTCGTAGTCGTGATCGTGCCCGTTGAGAATCACGTCGACGCCGCCCGCCCACAACGCCTGCCAGATGGGCGTCATCGCCGGGTCGTTGCCGTGCGGCCCCGAGCTGAAGCGCGGGTGGTGGAAGAAGGCGAGCGTGCAGGCGCTGGGATGGGCCTTCAGATCGGCACGAATCCAGCGCACCTCGGGCGAGTCCGCGCGGCAACCTCCGATGTAGGCACAGTTTGAGTTGATCGCCAGAATGTGCCACGCCCCCAGCTCGAAGCTGTACCAGCCCTTGCCCGGCTCGCCCGCGCGCTTGCCCCAGTACGCGAAGTAACCCCCGCCACCGCTGTAGTAGGCGTGGTTGCCAGGCACCGGGTAGGTGATCGCCTTGAACCGACCCCAGCTCGCCTCGTACGCCTTCTGGAACTCCTCGAGCTGCCCGACCGGGTACTGCAAATCACCGATGGCCAGCACCGCGTCGGGCCGAATCTGCTCGATCAGCTTCGCCGTGGCGGCCTGCTGACATGCCCGAATCGAGGGCAGCGCAGCCGCCTCGCAGGCGATGTCACCGGCCGCCGCCACGGTGACGGTCTGCGCACGGCCGGGAGCGGTCGCCAGCGCCAGCACCGCGACCAGCCCCGGCAGCAGCGAGACAAGGCGGCGACGACGGTTGGTGAAGGGCATCTCCGCCAGCCTACGTCGCACCCGTCCCGGGGTCGTGAGAGCTCCCGCCTCCCGGCGTTTACCATGAGCCATGATCGACATCACCCGCGAACTGAGGGAGGGGCATCCGGTGTGGCCGGGCGACAGTGCCTACGCCCTCGAGCAGGTCAGCAGCATCGACCGGGGCAGCGCTGCCAACGTGCTGCGCCTGACGACCAGCACGCACGTGGGTACCCATGTGGACGCCCCCTGGCACTACGCTGCCGCGGGCGGACGGCTGGCCACGGTCGGCCTCGACACCCTCGTCGGCGAGTCGCTGGTGGTCGATGCGCGCGGCGGCGCGGGCGAGGTGCCGCCGACGGTGTTGCCGCCGGGGCCGCTCCCGCCGAGGGTGCTGCTCCATACCGGCCAACCCGAGCGCTGGACCGAGTTCCCGCGCTTCCGGGCGCTGGCGCCGGCGTTGTTGCGAGCGCTCCAGCAGCGTGGCGTGACGCTGGTGGGCACCGATTCGCCCAGCGTGGATCCCCTCGACAGCCGCGATCTGCCCGCTCATCAGGCGTGCTTCCAGGCAGGCATCATCATCGTCGAGGGGCTCGAGCTCAGCCGCGTGCCTCCCGGCCGCTACCGCCTGATCTGCTTGCCACTGCGCATGCCACACGCCGACGCCTCGCCGGTGCGCGCGGTTCTGGAGCCGCTGTGAGGGCCCACAACGCGAACTCGCCGACCCCGGGAAGGGGCGCGCGGACGTGCCCGGCGCGGCATGGCCTCATGACACACACGGGACTTGCGCTAGGCTTGCACACGTGACGGCACTACGACGCTGGCCCGGGTTGCTCGCCGGTGGGCTGGCAGGGATCGTCGCCGGGCTGGCACTGTTCCTGTGGCCGGGGCCGCTGGCGATGGTTGCCGGAGCACCTGCTCCGCTGCCAAGGCTCTTCCGTGCGCCCGAGTATCACCTCGTGGACCAGCTCGACCGGCCGGTGTCTTCACACGACCTGCTGGGAAAGGTGCGCGTGGTCGTCACCTTGGACCCGTACTGCACCACTCTGTGCCCGCTTACCGCATCGAAGGTTCGCAACCTCGAGCAGCTGCTCGAACGCCGCCATCTGGCCGGCTCGGTGCAGTTCGTGGCGTTCTCCATCGACAAGCTCGCCGGTCCCGCCCAGCTGCGCGCGTTCCTGGATCAGGAAGGGCTGGACCCGAACGTGCACTGGCTCGACTACCTCACGGGGCCGGCGCAGACGGTGAGGGCGGTCGTCACGAACGGTTACCACACCGGCTACCACAGCGTCTCCAGCGCCCAGGCAGACAAGCTCGCGCCGAGCTCGTTCCAGGCCCGCATGCGCAACGCGCTCGCGGCACAGGCCAACGCTCCCGTTGCGATCATGCATCAGAGCCCGCTCTTCATCGTCGACCGCAAGGGCTGGGTGCGCGCCTTCTACGGCGACGCCAGCACCGCGCCGAGCTCGGCCGTGGTGGCGGACGTGGCGCGCCTGGCGCGCTCGGTACCGTGAGGAACGGGACGTGAGGCCCGTGCCGCGCAGCGCGGCCCGAGGAACACCGTGAGCGCGAACGGCATGCCCCGCGGGTTTGCCACGGCCGTTCGGGTGCTGGTCGGGGTGGTGGTGGGTCTGGCGCTGGCCTACGGCGCCAGCCGGTTCTACCAACGCCACACGGCCGCCGCCGGCACCTCGGACGTGACGGCTACCGGCTTTCCGGTCCAGGACCTCGGCGCGGCCCCCGATCTTGCGGGCTTCGTGGACCAGCAGGGCAAGCCCTTCGATCCCGGTGGCCTGGCCGGCAAGGTGCTGGTGGTGAGCTTCCTCGATCCCCGTGGCACGCGCGTCAGCCCGGTCATCGCCGTGAACCTGCTCATGGCCCTGAAGAGCGACCTCCAGGATGCCGGCCAGTTCGGCGGCAAGGTCGCGTTCGTTTCCATCGACGTCGATCCCCGGCCGCTGGGGCCGGAGCCGACGGCGGCGTTCATGAAGCAGGTCGTGGGGTACGGCCAGACGCCGGCTCCCGCCTCCGAGTGGCCGTTCCTGAGCGCCCCCTGGGCCACGGTCGAGCAGGTGGTGCGCCAGGGCTACGGCGTGCCGCTTGAGCGGCTCACGCCGCAGGCGTTCGCAGCCTATGCCGCTCGGCGCAAGGCATCCGGGACCTTCTTCTACGCCCGCGCCTGGAACCCGCTCGCCGTCCCCAACGCGCCCATCGTGGTCGGCAACGCCCAGATCGTCATCGTGGGCCCCCACGGACACATCCGGGCACGCATCGCGCGCGCCTACCAGGTCTCGAGCGTCGCCGTGCAGCAGACGATCGAAGCGGTGCTGACCAAAGCCAATCCCTGACGGACGCTGCCAGGCGCTGGCAGGGCCGTCGCGGTCCGCTGGCAGCAACGCCTTACGCGCGGCGACGCGGTCCGCGTCCCTCGCCTCGCCGTCGGGGCCTGGCCGAGAGCGGCGGGAACGTGAGGGGGGCCATAGTTGCCATAGGCAATGAGTCCTATGCTCCAGGCAACTTCGACCTGGAGCTGGAGGCGAGCCATGGCCGATGCGCGACGCAGCACCGAATCCGGTGACGTTCTGGACGGTCCCCCCGGCAACCCGACGAGCGGCCAGTCGAGTGCCGCCGGCGCGCGCGCCCTCGAGCGCCGCATCGCTCGCATTCGCGCGTTCAACCGCTTCCTGACGCGCGAGGTCGGCGCTTTGCAGGAGGGGCTCCTTCACAGCCCCTACAGCCTTCCCGAGGCCCGGCTGATCTTCGAGCTGGCGCACCGCCCGGCGGTGGTGGCCGCAACGCTGTCGCAGGAGCTCGGGCTCGACCCGGGTTACCTGAGCCGGCTCATCACGCGTCTGGAAGAGCGTGGCCTGGTGGATCGGCGCCGCTCCTCCGAGGACGGCAGGCAGCGCCTGCTGGAGCTTACCGACGCTGGACGTGCCGCCTTCGCGCTGCTCGACGCTCGCGCGCGCGACGAGATCGCCGACCTGTTGGAGGACGTGGCCGAGAGCGACCAGACGCGCCTGGTGGCCGCCATGGACGTCATCGAGCGCGTCCTGGGCAAACCCTTCGAGTACTCGGAGCCTTTCGTGCTCAGGCCCCCCGAACCCGGGGACCTTGGCTGGGTGGTCCAGCGGCACGGCGCGCTCTACGCCCGCGAGTACGGCTGGGACGCTAGCTTCGAGGCGCTGGTGGCGCGCATCGTGGCGGACTTCGCCCGCCAGCACGATCCGCCCCGCGAGCGCTGCTGGATCGCCGAGATGCACGACGAGCCGGTCGGTTCGGTGTTCCTCGTCGACGCCGGCGCTGACGTGGGGAAGCTGCGCCTGCTCCTGGTCGAGCCGGCGGCCCGCGGCCTCGGGCTCGGCACCCGACTGGTCGACACCTGCGTGCGCTTCGCGCGCCGCGTCGGCTACGGTCGCCTCACGCTATGGACCAACGACGTCCTCGTCGAGGCTCGCCGCATCTACGAGCGGGCCGGCTTCGAGCTCACCGCATCCGAGCCGCACCACAGCTTCGGGCACGACCTGGTCGGCCAGACCTGGGACCTCGCGCTGTGAACGCGCCCAGGCGCGGCGATTCGCTCGTCACGCTGGCGGCGGCGGGCACCGGCGTGCAGGTGGGTGCGGCCATGGTCGCAAGCCGCTACGCTCTCCACGCGCTGGGCTCAGCCGATCTGGCGCTGCTGCGCTACGCGCTGGCGCTGGCGCTGGTCCTGCCTGCCGCGCTGGCCGTGAGGCAGCGAAGCTGGGCACGCCGGGACGTGCTGCCGGTGGCCCTTCTCGGCATCACGCAGTTCGGCGTGGTGATCGTGCTGCTCAACCTTTCGCTCGAGCGCCTGCCCGCCGGGCTGGCGGCACTGCTGTTCACGACCGCTCCCCTCCAGGCGCTGCTGCTGGCATCCGCCATCGGCCAGGAGCGCCTGACACGCCTCAAGGTCGTGGGCGCGCTGGTAGCCCTGGCGGGCGTGGCCCTGGCCCTCGACGCGCCGCTGTCGGTGGTCGGCGGGGGCGCCCTCGCGGTCGTCGCCGCCCTCTCGAGCGCGTTCGCGGCGGCGCTGTGCAGCGTGCTCTACCGGCCCTACCTGGCGCGCTACCCGGTGCCGCAGGTCGGGGCCGTGGCGATGGCCGCGGCGGTCGCGGTGTTGCTCGTGCCCGCCGCCACCGACGGCCTGGCACGAACCGCACCCGGCCTGTCCGGCGCGACCTGGCAGGCGGTGGCCTTCGTCGGCGTGAGCAGCGGCGTGGGCTACCTGCTGTGGCTGTGGGCGCTCGGCCGCGCGGAGGCGTCGCGCGTCACGCTGTTTCTGGCACTCGGCCCGATCACTGCGCTGCTCCTCGGCGCGGCCTTTCTCTCAGAACCGCTGCGCGCGCACGCCCTCGAGGGTGCCGCTCTGGTGGCGCTGGGCCTGGCGGTGGCGCACCGTAAGGTCGGACGCGACGCCATCATCGTGCCGAGGACCAAAGGATCGTGAGGGCTCCCGTCGCCGCTGGGGTCCCGTTTCTCCCAGCGTCGTCGGCGTGCGTGCTCGAGGCTCGCCGCGAGGCCGACACGTGCGGGCCTGGCGCGAGGCGGCAGTGCGCACCGCAGCCCGGGCACCCGGCGGCCGGGGCCGAGTCCGGCGCTGACGAGAGACGCTGGAGCGGCGCCCTGTGAAGGCGGTACCGTGATGCGTTCGGGCAACGACGTCGACGCGCCGCATAATCCTGAGCTTGACACTCTGGATTGACCGTGCGTACAGTGTTCATACTCGAGTGCACTACTCGGGTATGGCCGGCCGCAGGGGGTCGGCCTCGCCAACACGGTGACGATCTCGCGCCGGGCCAGCCCGGCGTTCCGGAAGGACCGCCACGATGCTCGCGCAGCCCATTCGACTCGGCTCATGCAGATGAGCGTCCGCCGCGGTGTCCGCACCGTCGTGGCGGGGGCCGGGGCGGCCGCCGTCGTCGCGGTGTTGGTCTGGCAGGCGATCGCGGCGGGCGGCAACCCCGATCCGACCGCCCACGGGCTGTCCCCGGCCGCGGGCATCCTCGACACCTCGGTGATCGTGTACCGCGAGGGGCTGGAGTGCATCCTGGTGCTGTCTGCGATCGTTGCCGGCCTGTTGCGCAAGCAGGCCGACTACTGGAAGCCGGTCGCGACCGGGGCGGGTGTCGGTCTCGCCGCAACCCTGGCCACCTGGTTCGTGCTCGTCGGCATCCTCTCGCTCGTCGCGGCAACCACCTCGGAGGCGGACATCCAGGCCGCTACCGGGCTGCTGGCGATCGTGGTGCTGGCCGTCGTCATGAACTGGTTCTTCCACAAGACCTACTGGACGGGCTGGATCTCTCTGCACAACCGTCGCAAGCAATCCCTCATCGCGTCTGCCGAGTCGGCCGGAGCGGGCAGCGCGGGTGCGTCGGCCAGGTCGCTGGCCTACCGCGGGCTGGTGCTCCTGGGCATCGCCTCGGTCTACCGGGAAGGTTTCGAGGTGGACCTGTTCCTGCAGAACATCCGCTTGCAGGTCGGCCCGGCGAACGTGGCCCTGGGCGCGGGCCTCGCCCTGGTGCTGGTCGCCATCACCGCCTACTTCACCTTCATCGCGCACCAGAAGTTGCCCTACAAGCGCATGCTGGTCGTCACGGGCGTCATGCTGGGCGCCGTGTTCCTCATCATGGTGGGCGAGCAGGTCAACGAGATGCAGCTCGCGCACTGGCTGTCGGTGCACCCGCTGCCGGTGACGTTCCCTGCCTGGGCGGGGATGTGGTTGTCGCTGTACGCGAACTGGGAGTCACTGATCGCGCAGGCGGCTGCGGCGGCGCTCGTCATCGGCTCGTACTACGCCGCCCGTCTGGAGCGCTTCCGGCCGGCGTCGCGCCGCGCGGCGCTGCGCCGAGACGCCGCCGGCTCGCAGTCGAGCTGGTAGGTCGCACGCGTAGGCCGCAGCGCGGTGGTGCCGGCGCGGCTGCGACCGCGCCCGGGGAATCCGGCATCTGGCAACCTGCGACCACCGCCACGGTGACGTCGCCACGGTGACGTCGCCCCGCGGCCGGGTCAGGCCTGGCCCTTGCCGTCTCGCAGCGTGAGGAAGTAGCGCATGATGTCCGTCCGCCTGTGAGCGTGCATCTTGCTCAAGATGTTGCTGACGTGATTCTTCACCGTCTTCTCGGAGATCCCCATTCGCTCGCCGATCTCCCGGTTCGAAAGGCCCTCGGTGACGAACGCAGCGATCTGCGCTTCGCGCGACGTGAGCTGCTCGGCGAACCCGGGCGGCTCGACGACCGGCGGGCCCTGGAGGTAGCGGATGAGGGCCGCGCTGACCTGGGCCTGCAACACGTCCCGGCCGGCGGCGAGCTCCCGGATGGTGCGAACCAACGACTCCGCGTCCGTGGTCTTCGAAGCGAAGCCGTCGACGCCTGCGACCACGGCCTCCGCGATGGTGTCGTCGCCGCTGTAGGAGGTGAGCACCAGCACCCGGGTATCCGGCGACACGGCCTTCGCCTCGGCGACGAGGTCGATGCCGTTGCCGTCGGGTAGACGTACGTCCAGTACCAGCACGTCGGGTTTGCTGCCGCGAACCGCCGCGATCGCATCCGTGGCGCTGCCCGCCAGCGCCACCACGCTGATGTCCTCGTCGTCCTCGAGGAGCGACGCGAGGCCCACGCGCACCACCTCGTGGTCGTCGACGATCGCTACGCGTATCGGCATGCCATCACCTATCCTTCGGCCATCTCGCCGGTGGCTCGAGACGCCTTCGACGGATCGGGCGGTCCCGAGCCTACCGGGACCACGATGTGAGCACCGAATCCACGGCTGCCGAGCACCAGCGCGAGGTCACCACCGACCTGCGCCAGGCGGCGTCTGGCGCCCGACAGGCCGTTCCCCTCGATCAGCGCGGCGCCGTCCGGCACGCCGCTGCCGTCGTCGGCCACGTGAAGCTCAAGCCGGTCCTCGACACAGCTCACCTCCACCTCGACCCTGTCCGCGCCCCCGTGCCGGGCCGCGTTCGCCACGAGCTCCGCGAGCACCGAGGCCAGCGCCGACGCCACGCCGCGCGACAGCGCAGGAACGCCGCCGCGCTTCCAAACCATGCCGACGCCGTAGAGCGTGGCGACGTCGGCAACGTGCTTGTTCAGCTGCTCCCAGGCGCTCGCCGTGACGGGGCGGTCGGACAACAGGTAGAGCTCGCCGCGGATGGCGGCCATGGCCCGCTCGACGGCGGCGATAGCGTTCGAGGTCGTCATCGTGTCGGTGAGTTCACGCACACCGCGGCGCCTGGCGCGCTGCAGCTGGATGCCGACCGCGTACAGCGCCTGCAGCGCGCCGTCGTGGAGCTCGCTCGCCACACGACGTTGCTCCTCGGTCCGAAGCAGCTCGCTGCGCTCGCGGTCTACGCGCGCCCGCCCGATGGCGACCGCGGCCTGGTACGCGAACAGGCCGAGCATATGCGCATGCCGGTCGGAGAAGCGTCCCTGTTCCGGATCGGCCAGGTAGAGATGGCCCAACAGCTCGCTTTCGAAGCGCACCGGTACCCCCAGGAACGCGCGCAGTTGCGGATGCCCCTCCGGGAATCCGGCCACGTCGGGTTCCGATGCGATGTCGTCGATGCGGACGGCGTCGTGTGCCGACAACCGCGCCAGGAGCCCCCGGTGGGTCGGCGGCAGGCCGATATGGGCCGCCACGCCAGGCTCGACGCCGACCGTGACGAACTCCACGACGCGCTCGCTGTCGTCGAACTCTGCCAGCGCTCCGTAGCGCGCATGCGCCAGACGCGCGGCGATCTCGACGATGGCCCGCAGGATCTCGCGGTAGTCGCCCTCGCGACTCATCTCCAGCGACGCCTCGTAGAGCGTGCTCAGCTCCTCATGGCGGTCCCGCGACTCCTCGTACAGGCTCCGGATGCGGTCGCGCTGGCGCAGCAGGATCGCCTCCACGCGGGCGAGCTGATTGAACGTCAGCCACACCACCGTGGCGAGGATGCCGAAGCGCAGCAGCCACGCGTAGCGATCGAAGAAGACGCCCAACCAGCCGCCGCTGGCATCCGCCCACGGCTCGACCACCAGCCCGAACACGAGCTCGACCACCACCAGCATGCCGATGATGACCCACACCAGCGACTGGAAGAAACGCGGCTGTCTATGCTCGAACGACGTCTCCGCCGCCTTGCTCGTCTCCACCCGGTCATCGCCTCCCCGGCCGACCGAACCGCTTCCGGCGCCAGCATAGTCCTCACGGACCCGGGCGATGGTTGCGTTGTCCCCGGCGCTACTGATCCTGAGCCCGTACCCAGCCGCCGACCCATCCGTTGAGGCCCGCGAGACTGCCCACGGTTCCGGCGCCGAACAGGATCACCGCCGGTATCCAGGCGTGCGTCGCGGCAAGCATGATGACGCCGGCGATCTCCGCGACCAGCCCCCCGGCCACGCTCAGCCTGGGCGGCCATGTTGGCTGCGGCGCGTTGCGCGGCCGGTTGCCGGCGACCGGCCGGCCCCGCGCCTCGCCATGTGCTTGCGGCCGCGTCGAACCCGCGTCGGGCGGCACAGCCGAGTCGCGAACGGCAGCGGCGAGCAGCAGGCTCCTCGCGGCGGCCAGCCCCTGCGCCATCGAGCCCACCACGGTCGATGGCCCCGACAGCCCGTCGCCGGCGGCCCATACGGATGCGGCCACGGGCTGCTCGGAGCGGCGCTCGAGGTACGCTCGCCGGCGGACCAGGTCGGTAACGCGCCGGCTCCCGGCCGGAAGGCCGCTGCCGAGCAGCGTGCGCTCGGGCACCGAGAGCTTCGGGTCCGGCGCTCTTACCGGCAGCTTCATCGCAGCATCGTGTGGCAGCGGACCTCCAACCCGATAGCCCGTCGCCAGCACCACCAGCCCGACCTCGAGCCGCTCTGCGGAGCCCGCGATCGGCCCGGGCCTGGCATCGGCACGGCGTTGCCGGGTGTGCATCAGGTGCGCAGCCACCACGTGCCCGGTGGCGTCGGTCTCGAAGTGGTCCACGACACGGTTGAAGCTTATCCGAACGCCTTCGTCCTCGGCTTCCAACAGCTCGTCGTCGCGCACCACCGCGAACCGGCGGTCGAACCAGTCGATGGCGGTCGTCTCGCAGCCGAGGCGGCGGGCGCTGCGTGCCACGTCCATGGCGGTGTTGCCCGCACCAACGACCAGCACGTGCGTTCCGTGGGGAAGGTCGTCGAGCTGCCGCTTGCCCGTGGCCAGCGCCAGCTTGGCGCGCCGCAGGAAGCTCGTTGCGTCCTCCACGCCGTCCGCGTCCGCGCCGGGCACGGGCAAGGGAGCCGGGTTGCTGGCGCCCTGAGCCAGGATGACCGCGTCGTAGTCACGACGCAGCTCCGTGAGCTTGGCCTCGTCCACGTCTACTCCGGTCTGGAGGTCGAGCCCCGCCCGCCGCAGCGCCGCCATGGGGCGCGCCGCGACGTGCTCCGGAAGGGTGAAGTCGGGGATCCCCCACCCCAGCACGCCACCCGTGGCCGTCTCGCGTTCGATCATGGTGACGCGCGCGCCCTTCTCGATGAGCTCCCACGCCGCCGCCATGCCGGCCGGGCCGCTGCCCACCACGGCCACGCGCTGCGCCCCCGCCGCAGGCCCGGCCGGGCGAACCTCCGGAACGGGGCGCTGCTCGGTCACGAATCGCTCGAGCATGCCGATGGCCACCGGCTCGCCACCGGCGAGCTTCCAGCTGCACGCCCCCTCGCACTGCACGGACTGGTCGCACACGATGCTGCAGATATCGGGCATGACGCTCGTCCTGCGCAGGACGGCGTGCGCTCCGTCCCAGTCCTCGTCACGGATGGCGGCGATGAAGGCGGGGATGTCGTTGTGCGCCGGGCACCCCAGAACGCAGGTGGGATCCGGGCAGTTCAGGCAGCGCTCCGCTTCCTGCATCGCTTCGGCG
>CAYOXR010000466.1:0-1937 GCA_964407955.1 uncultured bacterium
TAGTTCTGCAGGTTGATCAGGCCGCCATACGAGATGTGGTCGCCGCAGCACAGGTAGCGCTTCTCGCCTTCGACGAGGTACGTCATCGCGCCGCGTGTGTGGCCGGGCGTCTCGATGGCACGGAGGGTGAGGCGGCCGAGCTTGACAGAGTAGCCGTCGGTGACCCGCACGTCGACCTTGCAGGGGCGCACCTCGAAGTCGGGCGGATAGAAGCCCGCCGCCTTGGCAACGTTCAGGCCGAGACGCACCTCGTCGATCTCCTCCAAATCATCGGCCTCCTTCTCCGGCGCGTAGACACGCGCACCAAAGGCCTCGCGGAAGAGCGCGGCTCCACCGATGTGATCCGTATGGATGTGCGTGAGGAAGACGTGGTCCACGCGCGCAGGGTCGATGCCGTCGCCGCGCAGGTTGTCCACGATCCTCTCGGTGTCGATGCCCACGCCGGTATCGACGAGCACATAGCTGCCCTCGCCGGTGTCGAAGGCGAAGGCGTTGCAGTCCGACGGATGGCTGATCCGAACGCCCAGATGTCCACTCGCAACCAGGTACGCATCGCTCGTGAGCTTCATCCTCTGCCCCTCCCGGCGCGAACGCGCGCCGACGAAATCCGGCCGCCCGGTGCGGACGGCCACCGCCCCGATGTTCGAAAACTCCGTCACTTGAGCGCGCCGGTCACCAACCCCTTCCTGAGGTACCGCGAGAACAGGATCGTCAGCACCACGGGCGGGATCACCGCCACCACGGCCGCTGCGTTCATGACGCCGTACTTGAGCATGATGTCCGACGCGAACAGCGCTGCCACGACGGGAACCGTCTTGATGTGGGTGGCCGCGGTCAGCACCAGCGAGAAGAAGAACTCGTTCCACGAGAACATGAACGCGTACACGGCCGCGGACACGAGCCCGGGCGTGACGAGCGGCATGATCACCCGCCACAGGGCCCCCAGCCGGGTGCAGCCATCGATGCGCGCCGCATCCTCGAGGTCCGGCGGGATGCCGACGAAGAAGCCGCGGAGGATCCACACCACGAGCGGCAGCGTGAACGCGCTGTGTGCCAGGATCACCGACGGGTAGGAGCCGATCAGCCCGAGGTTCCGCATCGTCAGGTAGAAGGGGATCACGATCGCAACCGCCGGCACCATGCGCATCACCAGCAGGGCCAGGTAGCCCAGCGAGAGCACTCTCCCCCGCATCCTGGCGAAGGTGTAGGCCGCAGGGACGCCCAGCAGCAGGTTGGAGACCGTGACCGACGCGGCGATGACCGTGCTATGGAGCAGGCTCGACCCCACGTCGCTGGCCACGCCGGGGAGGGCCAGCCTCGCCCGCAAGGCGGGATTGATGAAGCTCTGGAAGTTCTCCAGCGTGAACGTCTTGGGGATCCAGTGCGGCGGCACGGCCGTGAGGTCGCCTTCCGGTTGGACGCTGGACAGCAGCAGCCAGGCGATGGGCGCGAGGAAGTACAGCAGCGCCACGGCCAGGCCCGCCCACACCAGCCATTGCCTCAGAGCACGGCGCCTCATGGTCCTCGACCCGCCTGCGCCCGACCGGTCATGAGTTGTCGCTCCTCAGCAGCCGGATGTACATGGCCGTGAACCCCAGCGTCAGGATGGTGATGATGAACGAGAGCGCCGCGCCAGCACCGAAGTTGAACTGCCGGAACGCGGAGATGTAGGTGAGCCAGGCGATGACCGTGGTGGACGTGCCCGGTCCTCCGCCCGTCATGACCCAGATGATGTCGAAGACCCTCAGCGACTCCATCGTCTGCAGGATCAACACCACCATCAAAGGGGCGCGCACGAGCGGCAGCGTGATGTAGCGGAACCGCTGCCAGGCGGAGGCGCCGTCCACCTCGGAGGCCTCGTAGAACTCGAGGGGCACGGACTGCAGGCCGGCGAGCAAGATGAAGATCACCAGCGGGAGCTGCTTCCAAACCTGCGC
>CAYOXR010000467.1:0-2235 GCA_964407955.1 uncultured bacterium
CAGCAGATCGACCAGGTGCTGCAGCAGATGTTCGCCAAGGTCGGCGTGACCGTCAAGCTCAACCCCATGGAGAGCGGCACGTTCAACAGCACGGCCTTCGCGCCCTTCGACAAGACGACGCTACAAGCCGTGGTGATCGGCTGGTCGCCGTCGACCGGCGACGCCGACTGGGGCCTGCGGCCGCTGTTCGCCAAGGCCTCGTGGCCGCCCGCCCTGTTCAACATCGCCTTCTACGACAACGCGGACGTGAACAAGCTGCTGGCCGACGGCATCTCCACGGCCAATCAGTCCATCCGCGACAAGGCCTACGCGGCCGCCGAGAAGACCATCTGGGACACCGCGCCCTGGGTCTTCCTCTACAGCCCCTACAACATCTCCGGCGAAGCAGCCAACTTGTCCGGCGTGTACTACATGCCCGACGGCACGGTCGACGCCCGGGCCGCTGCCTTGCAGTAGCCCCTTCGCGTCCCGAGGGAGCCGGCCCGCACGCGGGCCGGCTCCCCTGTGGCGCCGCTGCTCACCATGTGGCGCTTCGTCATCCGCCGAGTGCTCGAGTTGATCCCGACGTTGGTCGGGCTCTCGCTCGCGGTGTTCCTGTTCATCCACGCCATCCCGGGCGACCCCGCCCGGCTCGTTGCCGGTCAGGACGCCACACAGACCGACATCGAGGCGGTGCGCATCCGCCTGGGGCTCAATCACAGCCTGCCGCTGCAGTACCTGTATTTTCTCAAGAACGCCGTCCACGGCGAGTTCGGCCTGTCGTTCCGGCAGCAGGTGCCCGTCTTGCAGGTGGTGCGCCAGCACTTCGTCCCTACACTGGTGCTGTCGACCTCGGCCATCGCATTGGCGTTCCTGTTCGGCTTGCTGTTCGGCGTGCTGGCCGCGACGCGCCGCAACTCCTGGTTCGACCTGGGGATCACGGCGCTGTCCGCCACCGGCATCAGCGTGCCGTCGTTCTTCCTCGGCATCCTGCTGATCTATCTGTTCGCAGTCGACCTGCACTGGTTCCCGGTGACGGGCAGCACCTCGCTCAGGGGGCTGGTGCTTCCCACCGTCAGCCTGGCGCTGGCGCCGCTGGCGACCATCGCGCGCTTCGTGCGCTCGAGCTTCCTGGAGGTGGCCGGCGAGGACTTCGTGCGGACCGCCACGTCGAAAGGGCTGGGCTACGCGGCGGTCACCTACAAGCACACGCTGCGCAACGCGCTCATCCCGGTCATCACCATGACCGGTCTGCAGTTCGGCTTCCTGCTGGGCGGGGCCGTCGTCATCGAGACGGTGTTCAACTACACCGGCTTGGGGTGGCTGCTCATCCAGTCGATCGGCTTTCGCGACTACCCCGTGCTGCAGGTGCTGCTGCTGCTTTTCGCATTGGAGTTCATGCTCGTGAACCTGCTGGTCGACCTCACCTACGGCGCGCTCGACCCGAGGATCCGCTATGGCTAGCGTGGCGGTGGCCGCTGCCCGGCAGGGCCGGGGCCGGGACCTGTGGCGCCGCTTCCGGCGTCACCGCAGCGGCATGGCGGGCCTGGTGGTCACCGCCGTCTTCGTCGCCATGGCCGTGCTCGGGCCCTACGTCAGTCCGTACAACCCCGCCGAGGCCGACTACCTGCACGTCAACGCCGGCATCTCAGCGGCGCACTGGCTGGGCACGGACAACTACGGCCGTGACATCTTGAGCCGCACCCTGGTCGGCGCCCGCTACTCGTTGAGCATCGGCGTGCTGGCGACGGCCTTCAGCTCCCTGATCGGGAGCGTCTGGGGCCTGCTGACGGGGTACCTGGGCGGCTGGTTCGACACCCTGTCGGGCCGGCTCATCGACATCATGCTGGCGTTCCCGGGCCTGCTGCTCGCCATCGGCATCATCGCCATCGCGGGCCCCGGCTTCCGCAACGTGATCCTCGCCACCACCATCTTCGGGATCCCGATCTTCGCACGGCTGGTGAGGGGGTCGGCCATCGCCTTGAAGGAGCGGGTGTACATCGAGGCAAGCGAGGCTCTGGCGGCCAGCCGGGTCCGCATCATGTTCTTCCACGTGCTCCCGAACATCCTCGCGCCGATCCTCGTGTACATCACGCTGCGCATCGGAACGGTGATCCTCATCGCGGCGGCGCTGTCGTTCCTCGGCCTCGGCGTGCAGCCGCCCACGCCGGAGTGGGGCGCGATGCTCAGCGAGGCGCAGCTCTACCTCGCGATCGATCCGCTGATGGAGATCGCCCCCGGCGTGGCCATCAGCCT